>CAZDYX010000330.1:0-4487 GCA_964509775.1 uncultured Desulfobulbia bacterium
TGTCGTAGCATTTCTTGCCGATCGCCTCTTCGGGCGTCATGCCGCCGACCGCCGCACCCGCCGGGTTCATGAAGGTGACGGTGAATTTCCTGTCAATCTCCAAAATCGGAGTCGGGATTGCACCCATATCGTTTTCGAGTTGATTCAATCTCACCTTGAGATCTTCGCGCTCTGAATTATCGATAAGGGTGAGAAGGGTTCCGATTTGGCCCTTGCCATTAAAAAGGGGCGTGGCGGAGAATAAAAAATGCATGATTCGGCCGTCTTTGGCCTTAAGCTTTTCATATGCGGTGGACACTTTTTTTATCCGTGCCGCCTTCTGGATGGGGCAATCCTTTGTCCCACAGATCTGGGTGTTGCAGACCTCTTCGCAGGTCATCTTTTTCTCGACGTCTTTCCTGGGGAGATCGAACTTCTCCAAAAACGCCTGGTTAGCAAATTCCACTACCATTTCCGGATTGATAATCAACGCCGGGCTAGGCAATTCCTCCAAAAAATCAGCGCGAGCTTCAATCGTCCTTTTGTATTCTGCTGAGTCCATAATTTTCCTTATAAAAGTTTAAATTTTACTCTTAAAGAATGTTCATCTAAAGGACAAATTTCTCATTTTTCGCATTTTCTTCAGCGTGCTGCCGCTCGGATGTCTTAATGGCGGCCATTTCATTTTCCAGGTTTATCGCTTCAAAAAAAGCCGGAACATTCAGGGTCAAGACCATTTTTTGCCCTTCCTCGGTCTCTATCGGAATGGCCCGGTGATAAAGGTGCTTGAACTTATTCCTCTGCCCACTCCCTAGATTCACCATCAGTTTGCTGGCATCCTTCCCTTCTTCGGATTTGACAATCGCATCTATGTCGTCCACAATAAGACCGAGACGTCTTGAATTAACGTGAAGAATTAACATCTTCGACTCGAAAATGTTTTCGTACGGTTCGAGGTCAAAAAAGGTTCGCAGATTGACGATTGGAATAATGTCACCTCTCAAATTTATAACTCCTGCAAAGGAATCGGCTTGGCCGGGGAGAGAAGCAATAGTCTTATCATAGGGGATAATTTCCTGAAGCGCTAAGATATCTATCCCCAAAAGCTCATTCAACATGAACGAGACATAAACCTTGGTCTCGCGTTTTTCTTGTTCTACCTCTTCGGTTTTAAGCCTTGAAAACCGGGTCGCGTCCTGTTCGCCTGATTCGACATGCAAGGAGACATTCTGTTGTATCAGGCGTTTTAGTCTTGGGCTAAATAGCCGATTGCTATCAAGAAGAACAATGTTTCGACAACAGCCTTCATTTTGAATAGTAATCACACCTTCATACGCATTATTGATTCCCTTCTCGCACATCAATGGAATTTTTTTCACATCGCATTTTTCACGGGTGACAACTTCACTGATTGAATCAACTAGCAGCCCACAAGCATTATCTCCCCCAAGGATGAGGATGCGTGAATCCTTTTCCATCGGCTTCTCGTGTAGGCCCATGAACATCCTAAGATCAATCAACGTTACAAGTTCACCACGCAAAGTAAAAGCCCCTTTAATGAAGTCATCTATCAGAACACGTCGGTGAATATCTGGCACGGCAATGATCTCTCGAATGCTATTAATGTTGATAGCATATTCTTGGCCATCAATAAAAAAGGTAATTATTTGTATCAACTCAACCTTACGAAGCCTGAATTCATTACCATCGTTTTCTTCAACCTCATTAAAAATAAAAGGTAGATCGTATTTATCGAAAATTATATCAGGGTCAATAATTTGAATTACCCTTTTTCCTCCCTCAATATTAATAACACCATTAATGATTACCTCTTTGTTCTCAGAATTAAATTGTAAACTGCTTATTACATCAGACCTCAACCGCAAAACTTCACTTATGTTATCGAATAGCAATCCGAAATAATTATTTTTAATTTTAGTTATTGCTATTATACTATCTTTAGCATATTCATCTGTATTGTATCGAAATCGTCGTTTTAAATTTATGATTGGTATAATACCACCCCTCAAATTAAGAAGTCCTTCTATAATATCAATAGATGCAGGAATTCTAATAGGTTTCTCCCCAAACATAACCGCTTCACGAACCTTATCAACCCTAATCGCAAATTCCTGGTTATCCAGTAGAAATGATGCAAAAATACTTTCTTTTCCTTTGGAATTATTAATTAGATCAGGATTCACGGCAGAAGATGTGGGATGGGCATTTTGGGCAAGGGCGCTGTTCATAGGTTTTCCCTGACGCGTGTTTGACCATTAGGTAAGCATACAGTTGCTTTGCCAGTGATTATATACGTCGGCATTTCTACCTAATAGGCCAGATTGTTTATTTTATAGTTTATGAAAAATCCGGGAAGGAAGTAAATAGGAGATTTTTTATTGCCACAAGATTCTGTAACGTAGAAATAAGGAGACCTTAACGCTCTCAGGTCAAGGCCTGTTGACCACGATCTTCTCCGCAACCGCGAAAAAAAACTCCCGGGACCAGATAGCCACGGAGGATGAATAGACGAGAAAACGCTCCACGTCGGCGCGGGCGGCCTGAACATCGAGATCTTCGATCTTCTCCCCAAGGATCCGCCTGAAGGCAACGTCATCGAGGGGGGCGTCATCAAGGTAATGTCCGCTTTGCCGCATGCGGGATTCGAGATGAGTGAGGTTAAGCGCAGTGCTCCTGCCGGCATACCAGACCAGATCGTACCAGTCCCGGCCTTTAACCCGGCTTTTCCAGCCCCGACAAAGGATCGCATGCATCTTTCCCGCAAAGAGCGATGGCGGATCGAACACACGGACAGAAAACGGCACGGGTTGCAAGAGAAACTTCGTTTCCGTGGAAAAGTCCGGTGGTGGATCGGTATCGACCTCGATCCTGATCGTCAGGCGACGATTGCTGTGGATGCCGGCGGCAATTTCCTCGCCGGCATCGATAACCAGGAGCTGCTCACGGGTATTAGCCTTGAGGAAAGCTGATTCCACCGCACTTTCAACGGTCTTTTCCCTTTTTTCCACCGAGACCGTAAAGCCCCAGGCAGAAAGCTCTTCCTTCATAAAGGCGCAATACGGCGTCAGGTCAAAGCGCTCCTTTGGAACGAGGAGCGAAAAATCCATATCCTCGCTGAATCGGTCAAGGCCGTAAAGGACTCGCAGGGCCGTGCCGCCATAAAATGCGGCATGCTCGAAGAATTTCCCCCGCCACAGACCGCAGAGGGCGATTTCCTGCAAGACCTCGCGCAGAGCGTTGATGTGCTCGTCGATGGTATCACGCCTGTATTTAGCAAGCATGGCGGTAATGGCCTGGTTCATGGTTTTTTCATCCGGCCCAGCAGGTGGGCGCATAGCATGATTTTCCGTGAACCTGCGGCAACGGCCAACTTCTCCAAGAACAAGTGGTCCAACTGCGCGAAGGCGGTCTGGTCGATCCGCAAGTTCTCGAATAGATACGCGGCGACGTCGTTTTGTTTCCGGAGGGGAGTGCCGCGATCATCCCGCAGCTTGTCAGCCAGAGCCCGTTCAGGGACCGCGATCAGGAAGGCCACGTCTCCCTGGACGACCCTGTCCATTCCCAGGTGGAAGTAATCCCCGGGCACCTGTCGGTACAGAAAGATCCCCACTGGCGTGACAAAGCGCTTGGGCCGCTTGGGCGTCACCGAGGTAACCACTTCCCCCCTCTCCGGGATCAAGCCGTAAGAGGCGAGGGCGTAGTCCTGTGAAATAAGGGACGGACCATAGATAAGGTTGGCAAGAAGCTCGCGGGAATACGGCCGGTGGCGGTATGCGTCGCTGAAAACATAAAGCCCCTTTTTCACCCGGATGATGACACCCTTTCTCAGGAGCGACCCGATCTTATCCCGTGGGTTGGCATACCCGGCAAGGGCTGACTGCAGGGCAAGGTAGTCGAATTCCTCCCTTCCGATACGTTTCCTGAGTAACGCGTCCATAAGCTAATTCAAACATGGTAAGTACGAAATTTCCAGACTTATTATGCCCAATCTTCATTTTTTCCTTTTGCAGGTGATAAGAATTTGCATTCGGGAAGGCCGAGGTCAGAAAGGAAATATACGCCTTAAGCCCGCCGGCTCCCGATTAAAAAATAGGCCAAAGCAGCTTATTTGGCATACTTATCATGAACTGGTCAGTAGAAAGTCCTCGCAACTTTTTTCCGGGGCGTTGAACGCGAGTTTTACGCATAGGCTGAGGATTCTGGCCAAAATGCTTGCCAGTTCCATTATTGACAACCCCAGAAATATGTTTAACAACTCTAAATCAAGCTGCTTGGTCAAGGGGCGGTGAATTTCAGATCGACCGCAAGAATGGGGGCCGGGATGGAGTTCAGTCGGTCTTGCAGTAAATAGGAGTTTTTCTATTGTCACCAAAATTTTGAGCTGTGCAGGTAGTTTCCGTGTTAGCGTATCCCATCATCGCAATCGGTATCGAATCGGTATCGAAAGACAATATCGATATCGACCCCGATTCCGATTCCGACCCCGA
>CAZDYX010000331.1:0-4479 GCA_964509775.1 uncultured Desulfobulbia bacterium
GAGAGGGTCGGGGTGAGGGGTCTGAACGATTACGAAGGAAGAAAACGCATGACCCCGAAGAGTATTTCTCGAAAGGATTACCAGCCGCCGGCCTATCTCGTCAAGTCAATGGATCTGCATTTCGACCTGCATGAGGACGTGACCGTGGTGCAGGCCCGCCTGATTATGACCCGAAACAAGGCGAGAGGTTCGAATGAACGGCCCCTTATTCTTTTCGGCCGTGGTTTGGTCCTGACCTTGGTGGCCCTGGACGGCCGGAGCCTGACTGCCGAAGAATATGCCGTTGATGCCGAGTCCCTTACAATTCATGAGGTGCCGGTGCAATTTACCCTGGAGATATCAACCCGGATTAAACCCCAGGAAAACACCGCCCTGGAGGGACTTTATAAATCGGAGGGGATGTTTTGCACCCAATGCGAGGCCGAGGGATTCCGGAAGATCACCTATTTTCCCGACCGGCCGGATGTAATGGCCACCTTTACCACCACCATTGTTGCGGATAAGATCAGGTATCCGGTATTGTTGTCCAACGGAAACCTGGTGGAGCATGGCAACTTGGCCGAGGGCCGCCATTTCGCGACCTGGCAAGACCCCTTCCCCAAGCCTTCCTACCTCTTTGCCCTGGTGGCCGGGGATCTAGGTTGCGTGGAAGGCACCTTTATCACCCGGTCGAGTCGTTCCGTGGCCTTAAGGATTTTTGTGCGGCCGGCCCATTCAGACAAGTGCGACCATGCCATGCATGCCTTAAAACAGGCCATGCGCTGGGATGAGGAGGTCTATGGCCGGGAGTATGATCTCGACATCTACATGATCGTGGCGGTGGATGACTTTAACATGGGCGCCATGGAGAACAAGGGACTCAATATTTTCAATACGGCATGCGTCCTTGCCAGACCAGAGACCGCCACCGACGGGGATTACCAGTGGATTGAGGCGGTGATCGCCCACGAATATTTCCATAACTGGACCGGGAACCGGATCACCCTGCGCGACTGGTTCCAGTTGAGTCTGAAGGAGGGTCTCACCGTATTTAGGGACCAGCAGTTCTCGGCGGACATGATATCCGGGTCAATAAAACGCATCGGGGATGTGCGCGATCTACGGAACCGGCAGTTTCCCGAGGATGCCGGTCCCATGGCCCACCCGGTCCGGCCGGATTCCTACATCGAGATCAATAACTTTTACACCGCAACGGTCTATAACAAGGGAGCCGAGGTGGTGCGGATGCTTTATACCCTCCTTGGCAAAGAGGGTTTCCGCCGGGGCATGGACCTCTATTTTGCACGGCATGATGGCCAGGCCGTGACCACGGACGATTTTGTCCAGGCCATGGCAGATGCCAACGACGCTGATTTTTCCCAGTTCGAACGTTGGTACAGCCAGGCCGGCACCCCGGAACTCTGGGTGGAATCCTCCTATGACCCGACAGATAAGGTCTTAAGCCTCAAGATCAGGCAGACCTGTCCCTTGACGCCCGGCCAACCCCATAAGGAGCCTTTTTTCATTCCTATGGCCATGGGACTACTCACTCGGGACGGCCGGGAGCTTCCCCTTCAGCTCGAAGAAGAGCCGGCCCCGGCCTCCGATTTTACCAGGGTCCTGGTGCTGAAGGAAGAAACCAAGACCTTCCGGTTCGTCAATGTCCCCTCTACGCCGGTGCCCTCCTTACTGCGGGGGTTTTCAGCGCCGGTGCGGCTGCACCTGGATTATTCCCCTGATGATCTCCTGTTCCTATGGGCCCATGACCCGGACCCCTTTAATCGGTGGGATGCCGGCCAGGAACTCGCCTGCCGGCTCATGCTGGGGATGATCGCCGATTTTAAGCAAGGCCGGCCCCTGGCTCCGGACAAGGAGTTTGTCGTCGCCTTTGCCGACAACCTCCGCAGCCGAGAGCCCGATAAGGCCCTGCTCGCCGCCACCCTGATTCTCCCGGCGGAAATCTATCTGGCGGAATTGATGGACGAGGTGGATGTGGACGCCATCCACAACGTGCGGGAGTTTGTCCGCAAGTCCCTTGCCGAGGCCTGGTCCGATCTCTTTCTTGTCACCTATCATGGGCTGGTTGATTCCGGCCCTTATAGCTCGGATCCTGCTACCGTGGGCAGACGGAGCCTGAAAAATCTCTGTCTTGCCTATCTCATGACCCTAAACGACCGAGCAGCGCAAAATCTCTGCCTTGATCAGTTCTACCAGGCCGACAATATGACCGATGCCCTCGGTGCACTCGCGCCCTTATCCGACTCCGATTGTCCGGAAAGGGAAGAGGTCTTGGCCGTCTTTTACCGGAAATGGCAGCATGAACCCCTGGTGGTAGACAAGTGGTTTGCCATTCAGGCCCTATCCGGGCGGCCCGATACCCTGTCAGAGGTAAGACGGCTGATGCGGCATCCGGCCTTCAGGATCGAGAACCCCAACAAGGTGCGGGCCCTCATCCGCACCTTCTGCCAGAACAACCCGGTCCGTTTCCATGATGCAAGCGGCGCCGGATATGCCTTCTTGGGCGAGCAGGTCCTGGTGCTTGACCGGCTAAATCCCCAGATAGCCGCCCGGATGCTTGCCGCCTTTGGTCGCTGGCGCAAATTTGCTGGGGCTCGGCGCGAAATGATGCGCAACGAACTGGAAAGAATCGCCCAAACGCCGGGGATTTCCCGAGCGGTCTACGAGATTGCTTACAAAAGTCTGGGATAATCCGGCAGTCGTCTCATGGTGAAAAAACTGATCCTGGATTTTTACGAGGCCATCAGGCAGGCGCGCAAGACTGGAGGTGTGTGATGAAGAGGGATTTCAAGGTTAAGATCGAGACGGAAGAAGAATTTTTTGCAGATCTGATCGCCCAGGCTGAAGGGCTTGATAAGGGGGTCTTTCCGGAAAAGACCGTTGAGCGGGTATCTTTTCCGGACCTCGAAACCTTTGTCCGTTACTGCACGCCAAAACGTCTCCACCTTTTACGGGAACTGCGCAAGATCGGCTGCGTCAGTATCAACGCCCTGGCAACGCATCTTCACCGCCATTACAAAAACGTCTTCCAAGATGTAAAAACCCTCGAATCGGCCGGGCTGTTGGAAAGGAATGGAAAAGGGCAGTACTACGTGCCGTGGGATGAGTTTACGGCCACGATCAAACTGGCCAGTTAAGAAAGCCCATCGTGAAGGTGATTATTCGTCTGGAGAACTAAGTAAGGAAAATCTGATCGTCTTTCCCTCACCCCGACCCTTGAGGGTGAGGGGGAAAACCCACCCAGGGAAGCAGGCATGGGAGAAAAACCCCCATGTTGAAATCGACAAGACCCAATAGAGGGCGTGTTTTCCCACTCGCCCCAGCGGGGAGAGGGTCGGGGTGAGGGGGAATCGGCTGACTTTCCTTGTTAAGTCAATGACATTGAAGCACGATGAAAAAATCAGGACAGAATTCAACTCCCGTCAATTCCCATGGCTATGAGCAAGAGCCACATCCTCACCGGGGAATGACAGGGCCACATCGTTCGTGTAACGCATAAGTTCAATCCCCTAGCTATTCCTCTTTTTCAAACCCCGGGCAACCAGTTTTTTCGGCATGTTCCCGGGAGTGGGGATATTCCCGGCAATGGACGGGTTTCACCGCATGGATACGGCAGATGTATTTGTCTTGCCGCGGCAGCTTGCGAAGCCAAGGGCATCGGGCAACATCATCGCCGGTCTCGGGGTTGATCCAGATGTCGTACACAGAAAGGCCGCCTTCGAGAGCGATCATATCAACCCACTCCAGAATATCTTCACGACCTTGATTCTGCCACAGGCGGATATCCTCGTCGGTGGCACAGGTGCAGAAGGCATCCCGCAGGTTCAGACAACAATTGCCGCATTGTTTGCAGGTAAAGCCCGACAAGGGCGGAGAGGGTAGCGTATGCATGGTTTGTTCATTGAGTCGTCCGGTAATCGCTTGGCCAGCAGATAGTCTTGGCGGCCCGGTCTATTCGTGTGCACTCTCTCATATGTTACCATACAGCCTCCAAGGACTTACTACCCGGTGGCTGGCCTACCTTCCCGGGCGGGCTTCACACCCGCTGGATACACGACCTTGACCGGCCGCACTTTAAGGACGTCCCCTATTCCGCGCAGGAACGGTCCTCCCACGTCCTACGACAACCCCTGGGAGGAAATCCCTGCTGCATTTAATGGAGAAATGCCCTCAATCTTCTTCTTTGCGTGTATCGACACTTTCCATAGATCGACAGCACGCTGCGCATTCAGCCAGAACTCCGGCGTGTTACCAAACAGGCGTGAAAGACGCAAAGCCATCTCCGGACTTACTGCACGCCGTTCCTGGAGCAGTTCGTTTACCGTCTGGCGAGACACCCCGATTGCCTTGGCAAAATTCGAAACAGTGAGCCCAAAATCGGGTAAAAAATCTTCGCGTAGCATCTCACCGGGATGAGTAGGACAAATTTTTCTGATTGTAACGGATTTTGGGGAGCATATAAATAAGCTATTAAGGGCGCCA
>CAZDYX010000332.1:0-4458 GCA_964509775.1 uncultured Desulfobulbia bacterium
ATCACGCACGGTTCTTAGGGGGGAAGGGAGCCGCAAGGCTCCTGACCTACCCGGTCAGCCACTTGCAGCAAGTAGTGAGCGTTATGTGCCATCCCCAAAGTGGAGAATTGAGATGAAACTTCAGGACATCGATGGTCGTGCCTTGGCTCAAAAGCTTTCCGTAGGTACACCAATCTCCTTTCTTGTTGGTGCAGGCATCTCTTATTCAAGTGGGGTTCCGACAGGAGAACAACTGACGCAACAGTTGATGGTGGAGATATATCGCAGGGAACGTGATGAGCATGCTCAAAACAATGGCACTAATACGAACGTTGAGGAGACATTGGCCCGCGAATGGATGTTCAAACAGAAGTGGTATGATCAGGATGTGAGCGATTACTCTAATGTATTGCGGAGAATATATCCTACCCCTGATCTTCGCGCCAAGTTTTTTCAAAGGCTAATTGGAAACAAGCAGCCTTGCGAGGCCCACTATTCTTTGGCAGCGCTCATGGCAAGTAGAGGAGTTCTACGGGCCAACATTGACAGGATCAGATGCAGAGGTAGGAAGGGAAAAAGTTTCTGGACGGAGGAAGAAACAGCCTGCTCGGGGCAAGCGATTTCTCCTGCCCTGAAGAAGGAGATTCTTGTGTATGCCCAGGGCAACGATGTCGAATCGGCGGCGAGCAAATATGGAGTCACCGACAGCTTTGCCTTGGGGTTGAGGTCGATAAGATAGCTTTCTGCCACCGACAACATGCCGCCCGTTCCGCAGGCCGGGTCATAGAGGGTTTTGACCAGGCCCGGCCTGGTCAGCATGTCGCGGTTGGTGATAAATAGCACATTGACCATGAACTTTATTACTTCCCGGGGGGTGAAATGCTCACCCGCGGTCTCGTTGGAAAGTTCAGCGAATTTGCGGATCAGCTCTTCAAAGACATAACCCATTTGCATGGTGTCCATGCCGGAGAGGTCAATCTCGACAAAGGCCTTGACCACCTGAAAAAGCATGTCGGTTTTCGGATCATCCAGCTTTTCTATCTGGGCCTCGAAACTGAAATACTCAAGAATCTCCCGCGCCCCGACTGAAAAGCCGTTGATGAAGTTGCGCAGATTGGCGGCGATATTGTCCGAATCGGCAATGAGCTTGGCAAAATCGTACTTGCTGCGGTTATGAAAATTGAGTTGTGCGACCTTGTTAAGGGTGACATCCTTGGCGCCGTCCGAGAGCTTTTCAATCTTGGGAAGGTAGTCCAACACCTTCTGCTTGGTCGGGGCCAGCACGCAGTCCAGACGCCGTAATACCGTCATTGGCAAAATGACCTTGCCATAATCTGACTGCTTGTAGTCGCCGCGCAGCAGGTCGGCCACCTTCCAGATTAGATTGGCTTTTTCCTTGAAATCTATCATTAACTTTTAGCCTCTTGAATGTGCGAACTGAATAAACAGCGCTAACCTGGTATGGTTGTGTATAGGTAATTCAACATCTTGACATGACCTTCAGGTTGACCACGTTGTTACCGTTTGCGACATTAACAGCCTGCCCGATAATCTCGCCGGCCAGGGGGCAGAAGTCCGTTGCAGGATATCGTCTTTTCAAAATCAGACCGAAGTTAATCCCAATGTCAGGCGCAGACTCGGGTCAATGGACGTCATGGGTGAGGAAAGAGAACCAGTATTACGTCCCCGCGCTTACATGCGGGCCTTTGCTTCGTCGTAGTGGTCATAGATGTCCATCTCCGGTATGTTCCAATCCACGGCAAAAGGGGTTAGTCGTTCCCGCAGATCGAGCGCCTGCTCTTCCGTTATGCCGTGTTCCCGCAGGTCGATTCCGCTTGCCTGCATCTTCTTCATGATTGTCCGCCATTCCTTGATGAGGACAATGGCAGCCGTCTTCTTGCCGTGCTCATCAGTAATGTATTGCACGTTCCAATCTCTCCTGTCTCATCTGGTTAGATATCAATCCCAACGGCCAACAGTTACCCCTCACCAGGGATTGGCCTGAGATCACAATTTGTGATCTGAAGTTCATAAGTTTGTCTAAGCCCATCAGGCACCCTTGATTCTCCGCATGGCGATTTGATAGACTTCCAGATCCTCCCGCCGATCAATGGCAATAATATGGCATATCATTCCCAGGTTGGACCCAGTCCCTACCGAAAGACTCCATGCACTTTTCTTCATGAGCAAAATGGCGATTTGCTATGATGTCTGATTTTAAATAAAACGCGGAAAAAGGGTGGAAAAAAATAATGCATTTTATATTTGCATGCGCTATAGTGCGTCCCGTTTATTCGGGTGTGATGATATAAGAATTTTATTAACAGGATCCGCTATCTTTAACGTCAAGAAACGGGGGGAGAAACATGTGGGAAATTGTGGTTGACAAGGACAAATGCACTGGTGATGAAGAATGTGTAAACGCCTGCCCAGCACAGGTCTACGAGATTGTCGATGGCAAGTCTGAGCCGGTTAACGCGGATGAATGTCTTGGTTGTGAAACGTGTGTTGAAGTATGTCCTGAGGGTGCGATTACCGTTACCGAGGTGTAATACCCTGATGACAGGCTGGAACAATCCTGCCCGATTCGACTCTTGCTAAGATCTAAAATAACGAGGCCTATCTCCCCAGAGATAGGCCTCGTTATTTAGACCGATAGAGTGCAAGCCCATAAAAATGAATCACGCGGTGATATGGCTCAAACGGATTTTCCCCACCTACGGATGAAAGCCCGGCATGAACGTAGATCCATTGATGGCATGGTTGGCATGCCTAAAACCGGTAGTATCCCGGCGGTCGCAAATGTTGGTGGCTGCTATCGTGTGGTCTTCGGTCGGCACATTGCTTCTGTGTCGCGGGGTACAGATCCTTATAGTTCGGGGGCAGTTAATGTGGTCTGCCGTGGCCTTGGTTATAGGCCTTATCAAGGCCCGACTGATCCTTGATCGGGCGGCGACCAAGATCGCGGAGCGGATTGGCCGACTGAAGGAGAGGAGTTGCCTGGGGGCCATGTATTCATGGAAGACATGGACATGGGTGGTGCTCATGATCATTGTTGGTCGCCTCCTGCGTATACCCCTCCTTCCGATTCTGGTCCTTGGTGTTATCTATACGGCCATAGGTGTTGCCATCATTTTTTCCAGCCGTATCTTATGGCAACACTGGCGCTCGTGAAGTTTTTCAATCTGTGCGGTTAGCTGTTAGCGGTTAGCTGTTAGCCGTTAGCAATTAGCGTAGGCAGAAAAAGTCTATAGGGTAGACTGATTATGCGGTCTAGTTCCTTCAACACCGTCGAGATTGACCTTGCCGCCTTACGCCGTAATTTTATAGGTATTAAAAAACAGCTCGGAGAAGGCACACGGGTGATGGCCATTGTCAAGTCCGACGCCTATGGCCATGGAATGATCCGGTGCGCCAAGGCCTTTGAAGAGGTCGGGGCCAGGATTTTCGGGGTAGCGGAAGTGGATGAGGGGATGAGATTGCGGGCGGCCGGCATCATTGGCGAGATCTATGTCCTGCTCGGTGCCCGTTCCCGAGAATTCAACGAGGTTATCCATTACGATCTGCGGCCGGTGGTCTTTGATCTCCCCTCATTACGCGAGTTATCCCGAATTGCCGAAGGGAAGGGAAAAAGGGTAGGGGTTCATCTCAAGATTGACACCGGCATGGGCCGACTGGGGATTATGCCCCATGAGGCCCCTTTTTTCATCGAGGCAATGAGGGACCTGCCCGGGGTCTACCTGGATGGAATATTGAGTCACTTCCCCAAGGCGAACGAACCCGGCTTTCACGAGACCATGGTGCAGTGCCGGCTCTTTATGGAGCTTCTTGAGCACCTGAATCAACAGTTTCCCGGTCGGAAGGCAAGTCACATCGCCAGTTCCGCCGCCATTTTTCGGAACGAGGCCACTCACTTCGACATGGTACGGCCAGGCATCACCCTGTATGGTCTTTATCCCGAAGGGGTGGACCAGACCGTTATCGCGCTTTCGCCGGTTATGCGCTTTACCACCGAGGTGGTGCAGGTAAAGGATGTACCCGCCGGCTATGGCTTGAGCTACGGCCATTTATACGTCACCGAGCGACCAAGCCAGGTGGCGGTCTTGGCCGTGGGCTATGATGACGGTTACTTGCGGCGGCTTTCGAATCGGGCTGAAGTTTTGGTCCATGGCAAGAGGGCGCCGGTTTGTGGGAGGGTGTGTATGAATGCCTGCATGATTGACGTTACCGATATTCCGGAGGTGTTGCCGGGGGATGAGGTGGTATTGCTCGGCCGGCAGGGAGAGGATGAGATTACGGCGGAGGAGGTGGCAGGGTGGCTTGAAACCATCAATTACGAGGTGGTGTGTCTCTTTGGCGGCCGCAACCAACGGGTTTACAAGGGGGAGGGCGAAAATAGAATTCAGAATTCAGGATTCAGGAGTCAGAATTCGTCCTGAACATGCCTAGCTTGTCTTTACTTCTGTATTCTGACTCCTG
>CAZDYX010000333.1:0-4443 GCA_964509775.1 uncultured Desulfobulbia bacterium
CACGTGATCAACTTTACTCACTAAAATGTTGGGAAATTTGTGCTTGGGTACTTATATGAGTAAAATTTTTTCCGGTTCGGTGAAAAATGGCTTAAAACATATCAAATCAGGTTATTTTTAAACGTTTTTCCCGGATTTAACGATTAATATGCTTTGGTGTCCCTTGGTAATTACTTGAAATCATTCTTCAAAAATAATCCAACCGTCGTTTGCGGTCATAGACCAATTTAGATGGATATCATCGAGTTACGACTCGCCCATCTTTTCGAAATCTCTCCGCAGGCCAAACTTACGTGGCTTTGGTAATTCGGCATCATAAGCATATGCCTGATTGTTATAGTTCAACATATTGAAATTATTGTAAAATTATCATCTGCGGTTGCAGTTATCAATTTTCGTGCCAACCATATGTTTTTATGGCGAACTATTTTTCGAAAACTCAAGGAAATACAGGATGGGACGTTGTTGTTCAATGTGCATATTCCTTCGACAAGAAGCGAAAAGAGGACTCGAAAATTCGGGGGACCTCGAAAATTCGGGGGACACCTTACTCAATTCAACCATCTCCTCACTTATCCTTTTCCGAACATCTCATCAATCGTGGCTGCGGTGAGAATGTTGTCAGTCCATGTCTGCAAATCTTGCAGCTTGGCCGTAGCGATCCGTTTCTTGACATCTTCGTCCACCGACCCGAACTTCCGCTCCACCTGCCTCGCAAGCACGGCTGCTGCACCTTCCTGCCGGCCTTTCTCTATTCCCTGCCGTTCCCATTCCCGCGTCCATTCCTTTACCCGTTCCGCCAGCATCGTCTTCACCTCCTGAATATCGTGAACTTTCGCTATCTCCACTCCCGGTATCCGGCCTGGCAAAAACACCCTCTTGAGCCATACCGTAAATGCACGACGTACACTTGCCTGTTCCGACATGGTAAGCCAGGCAATAAGATTTTCCAGCACCTGGCTCACCGCCTCCGGGGTACGGCTGTTCTCCAACCGAAACAGGGCTGCCACCAGATTACGCAGCGGCGCAAGCTCGCTGTCGCTGTAACGTCCTTCGTCCAAAAGCAGGTACCGCACCTCTGGCCGATAACGGCCTAAACCGCCGGGAACCTCTCCTATAAGATCCTTCACGTTCGTCGCTGCATTCCAGCGGCGTTGACCATTGTACAGCACCACCGGCAACACCGGCGGCAGACCGCCATCCCCAGTGAGACAGCGGCTACGGATGAGATCCTGATACAAAAGGCCCAGGTAGATCATGATCCGCACCGCCATGAATGGGTCTACAGAGGATTGAAACTCGATGAGGATATAGACATACAGCCATTCCTTGCCCCACCTCACCCGCCACACCACATCCTCCTGCCGTTGTTGGAGATCGTCGCTCACATAGCTGCCGTTCATTTTCTTCAAGGTTGCGAAGTCGAGCTGCGCCACCCACTCCTCGTGGACAAAGCCGCGCAAGAGGTCAGCCACCATTTCGGGATGGGAAAAAAGGTGTTTGTAACTGCTGTCGTGGTCCATGGTCATGTGATTTTGCTGTCAAAAGGCACTATTAACTTTTGGGGGATCAGGTCTTTAAATTTAGCGTTTTGCATGGGTAAAAATAGCGCAGCGTTAATCTGGGGTTGTGACCCCTCAAGTTTACATTTTTGCGTCAATCCTTGACCTTATACACTGATGGATGCGCCTCCGTATCCCGACGACGGGCGTCGATCTTGTCCAGGAGGAGTGGAGGTCATGATTAATATCTGCCTTATGATCAATTACGCGGCCATCATTTTTCAGAAGATCGAATACGAATACCCATTATTCTAAATGAAACCCGATCAATGGAAGTCGAGCATCCTGATCAAATGGGACAGCATCACATGCGACCTGAAGCCCTACATGCAAGTTCCTAACCGGACAACACTGATTCCAGCTTGTATTCAGCGCTTAAAACGTATTTTTTAGGCCCGAAATTCGTCCTGTACGGTTCATCTGTCTTCCCACAGCACCTTTCAGGCCGGACTCCGGCCCAGGCGGGCTTCGATCATCTCGTATACTTCCTTGGCAAAGCGGTAAAACTCCCATGCCTCGTCAACGGTCGGTTTGCCATTCGGCAACAAGCCAAATTCACTCGGATAACGAGCATCAATGTAAAGCTCGCCCACCCTTTGCAGAGAATCAAAATTCAGCGAAACATCATGGCTCTTCTGGATTAACCTATATAGCTTAACCAAATCGTGTGATTTAGGAACTTCGCTTTCGTCGTTTTCCAGCACTGCCTTAAGGGATTTTTCAACGCACTGCTGCGCATGGAAGCATGCTATCGGAGTCAAGAATTCGTCATCGAGGATCTTTTCAATGCTGCGCAGATCCATCAGAGCGCTCTGAAGCCATTCCATGGCGATTCTGCTCATAAGAGCACCACCCCTTTTGCCATGACCTGCCTGGCAAAAGAACTGTTAAGCTCCAAAAATTTTCGATGCATGGGTCTAGTATGAACAACTAGATCCGTGGAGAATTCTTTTCGGAAATCAGCAAGCTGCCGGGCCACTGAGAGTTTTACTTCCATTTTCTCGGAAAAATTTTTCGGCATAAAGTTGTCACGGGTAACCACGTAAAGATCGACATCACTTTCATCATCCGGTTCACCCCAAGCGTAAGAACCGAACAATATCACCTTGTCCGGCTTAAGGGGTTTAAGCAGTTCCACAATCTCTATTTTGAGTTGCTCGGGCAGCTTCATGTTCATTCTCATGACTTAACAAAGTGTTTCTGCTCATAGATAGTTTTGGCGGTTTTCACCCATCATATTCCGCAGTCGAAAAATAGCCTCCGGTTTTCGTCGCCCCGCGGAATTCAATCTTGCCTTCATCTTTTAACTGCTTGAGCCAGCGCTCGATGTTTTTAACGGAAGTAACAAGCTTCTGTCAAAAGAAAGGCGCTCGTTTCCCGGGATTTTCTCTTATTAAGTGAAGCAATACCTTTACTCCCTCACTTACTTTTCCATTTGTTTCGCCACCGATCGGAAACAATGTAACCTTGAAGAAGTTGCCGACAATTTCAAAAAGCGGTTCCCCTGCCCCTGCGGACAACATAGTTTTGCACACCCGTTTGATGCCGGAACCATACTTCTTTTTCCAGACACTCATCCACCTCGGCAAACAGGTCTGTGCGGATGGTTCGGCTGTCCCGGATAATAGTTTCGGAATCGAACCGCCCTGCGTCAATGGTGGTTGAAAGAGTAGGTTCTTTGCCGAAAAGCAAGAAACAGCCAAAGGTAATGGCGTCATTGCGCAAAAGCTCAAATTTCCTGAGCACGGTCAGTGTGTCATCGTCTATAGGACGATCCCGCAGACTATTGGTCTTATCCACGAACCGATTTACCTTCAGGAACGATAATTTGCCACGGTCGTAACTCGCTTCAAATTGCATGGTTTAATCCTCCTCCCAAATCAACATCCGACGATAAGGCGCTCCACCATTCTACGGTAATCCATCTTCAGTTCGGCAACAAACGCTCGGTCCGGGACCGGCAACAAGTCAACCAGGTCCAAAGGAAAAGAAAGTAGCCGATATTTCAGCGTTTCCAGGTCGAACGCGCACTTTTTTTCCGCCGCAGTTAGTGCCGCGGACCAATCGGGATCAGCAGTACAAAAAATCGTGTACAGATCAAACACATCCTTAGGCTCATCCCGCCCGAGCACGGCACAGATCTTATTCGCGCTCATATTGAGGATATTATCCAACACCATTCCTTCAGCAGTCCGAATGCTATCCCCCACCCGGTACGCCCTGTCGTTTACCAAGTAGACCTTAAGCTTGGACTCAACCCTGATTCGTATAAAATCACGGGAATCTACCACCGTCTCGTAAGGAATGTGCGCTGAGGCAAGTGCATCGAACACAGCCCGGACATCTTCGCGAAACAACCTGTTTTCACAGTTAAAAGGAACGTTGGGAACGTTGTTTCATACGTTGCATAAGTCAGTTACCTACGCCCTGAAGTTTTTTTCTCTCACCCTTAAAAGTGGAAAAGCCGAAAATCGCACACTATCCTGCAGATATTCTCTTGGTTTGCAAGGTAACACTGATTTCATCTCGCTTATCGGGGGGGCCAGGTCTTTAAATTTAGCGTTTTGCGGAGGATGGTTTCGATTCTTTCACAAAATAGCCGCCTGTCTTGGGCGCCCTCCGGAAAACGATCCTGTCTTCATCCCGTATGTATTATGGGTGACAACGCCGGTAATTTTGTTAGTTTTTTTAGTTTATTTTTGGGGTCAGGTCTTGCATTTTAGCGTTTGACGGAGGGACGGAGGTAAATCTTTCACCCGGTTCATTCATCTTTTTGCCCACAAATTTTCTGTAATTTCTCTGTTGATCCCCGCCTGTCTCCAAATTGAGTTTAAAGTTCCCTGCGGGATACTTCGCTTATTCCGGGGAACAATCACGACCC
>CAZDYX010000334.1:0-4433 GCA_964509775.1 uncultured Desulfobulbia bacterium
ACCTACAGACTATCCACCTGAGAAGTAATGATCCCTATTCATACTCCTCCCGGAGCCAGCGACGAACCAAATCCGCGGCCCGGTCCGGATCACTCTGGGCCAGTCGCAAGATCCGCTCCTTGTCGGTGAGCGGTCGTTTTGGCGCTGCCACTACCTCCTCTTGAGAAGGGGCTTCCTCGGTTGGAGATGGGGCCTCGGCTATGACCCTGCGTTTCGTTTGAACAAGCCGCGAGGTGAGGAATCCCATAAAGGGCCGTACCACAAAAAAGACAAACACCAGGGCCACCAACACATACGCGATAGGCATGGCCAATCCTTCCATAAGTCCTCGCCACCGTTCAAAGGCACTCACTTCCTCTTCCGGGGCAGTGGAAACAGCGAAGGGCATGCTCACCACCTCCACCTGATCACCACGGTCCTCACTATATCCTATCGCTTTTTTGACCAGATTTTCAAATCTTTTCATCTCCTCCGGTGAACGTGCCTTATATTCCCGGATGACCTTGCCGTCCTTGTCCGTCTTGTTTTCATAGGTCCCGTCCATCATCACGGCGACCGAGATCTTGGTTATCCCTCCGGTGGCTTCGAGCTTCTGACGGGTAACCTTGCTGATCTCGAAATTTCTGGTAATCTGGTTTCGTTCATATGATTTATTGGCGCCTGTTGTCGGTATCCCTTCGGTGGTGGAAAGATTGCCCTTTACCCCGGGAATCCCTTGGGGCTTTCCACCTTCACCGAGATTCGCCTCGGTGAGCAACTGTTCACTCCTTGACACCTGCGTGTCCGGATCAAAGTTTTCCTCGGTCACATTCACCCGGCTGAAATCCACCAGCGCGGTCACCCGCGCCAGGGCCTTATTGACGCCCACCGTCTCTTCCAGCATGGATTCTATCTTTTTACGCAGGACCTCTTCTATCCGGTTTTGATATTCCAACTGGCTGGCGGCGATCGCCCCGCCCTCTTCCGCTCCTTCTCCACGGAAGAGGAGCCTGCCCGAGGTATCTACCACGGTCACGTGTTCTGCCGTAAGCCCGGGAACAGCAGCGGACACCAGATTCACAATGCTTTGAATCTGGCCCTTCGAGAGCTTGTTCTGGCCCCGCAGTCTGAGGCTAACCGAGGCAGAGGGCGGTTTTTCATCCTCCACGAAAATAGACTCCTTCGGGGTGGCAATATGGACCCTGGCCGTCTCCACCTGTTGGAACTGTCGGATGGTCCTTGCCAACTCCCCCTCCAGGGCCCGCTGATAATTGAGACGCTGGACAAAATCGGTCGTGCCCAGGTTGGTCTTATCAAAAATCTCAAAACCAACCCCGCCCCCCCGCGGCAGACCCTCTCCGGCGAGGGACAAACGGGTCTCATAGACATCCTTGTTCGGCACCATAACGGTGGTGCCATCACCTGTCAATTGGTAGGGAATCCGTTGTTCCTTCAGTCGAGCCACCACCCCGGCCGCGTCCTCCTGGCTGAGACCCGAATAAAGGACCTTAAAGTCAACAGGGTTTCCGTAAATAATAATAGCCACAAAACCACCGATTGCTGCGACCATTATCAGTCCGCCGATGAGCTTTTGCGACACGGTCAAGCCCCCTACTGCGGCCAGCATCTGATTGAGTATCTCCCTTGGAGTCGCCATAATCCACCTCTATTCTCCTAGACTTGTAACTGTTCAGGTTGGTTAGGTCGTTGGACTGTAGTCTGTTAGGAAGGAAATGGATCGGAGGAGTCTCACATCTCGTCTTTCTCTATTGCTAACAGGCTAAACCCCTACAGACTATCCACCCGAGTAGTTACCTAGACTTGCAGTCTCATGATATCCTGATAGGCACTCACCACCTTATTCTGGACCCTGGTCAGCAGACGAAACGATATATTTGCCTCCTCCATGGCGATCATAGTCTCATGGATATTGGCATGCCGTCCCTCCACCAGTCCCTCCACCAGGGAATCAGCCTTATTGGCCCGGTCGTTTACCGCTGCAATGGATTTGATAAGCACCTCCCCAAAACCGGTATCCGTCTTCTTTTGGGTTGTCCCCTCCCTTAGAAACGTCCAATCGGTATTTCCCACGCCCTTTACTGTCAGATCAGCCATCTTTTATCCTCCTTTATAGAACCGGCCTGATGCTTATCGTCCCACATCCAGTGCCTTTATCGCCATACTTTTGGCCGCCTCGAGAGCGGTCACGTTGGCCTCATAGGCCCTCTGGGCCTCTATCATGTCAACCATCTGCTCCGATACATCCACATTGGGCATACGGACGATCCCGTCCTCATTCGCATCCGGATGGCCGGGATCAAAGACCTCCTTAAAGGGGGTAGGGTCTTCCACCACCTCCACCAGATCTACCTTCCGCAATCTTCCATCCACCGATTCCATGGTATCGAGAAAGGATCGCTCTACCGGACGCGCCCCCAAGATTACCGATTTGGCGCGGTATGGTCCTCCTTCCAGGGTGCGGGTGGTATTGGCATTGGCAATATTCATTGCCGTGATATTAAGTCTTGCCCGCTGCGCCGTGAGTCCGGAACCGCTGATCTTCATGGCAGTAAGAAAATCCATGGGTTATCTCCCTCCTTCATCGATAGCGAATTTGAGTCCGTCAAATTTTTTGGTCATAATCCGGGTGGCGACCTGATACATAAGGTTGTTTTCCGAAAGATTCAGCATCTGTTCATCAAGATCCACCGGCCCCTTCTCAATGCTTGCCGTCTCACTCATGGCATTTATTACCGGATCGACCTGCATGTGCCTCTCGTGGGTGCGGACAAGCCCTCCCTTGCCCGAGGTGATGCTCTCCATCACCCTTGCAAACGGAAAGTCCTGGGCCATATAACCGGGGGTCTGGATGTTGGCGATGTTTGATTGAATCAGCCCCTGCCGGGCAAGCCTCAGATCCATGGCCTTGTGAGTCAAGGCCATGGTGCCTCCGAACATGGAATTATCCGGCATAATCATCCCTCCTTTTTTTAATAAAATATATCCATGCCGATTTTTAAGCAATTTAAATGCCAGCAAGAAAATTCCCAACTGAATTCGCCCCTTTTCCTGGAATAAAACCAAAAAAGAGAGAGAAATAAGAGGAATCGGGCCGTAACACCTGTCTGTTTATTGGCAGTTTTTAGCAGTGCCTGTAGCACTCTTTGACGCTCAATATACCAATTCCTTATCCTCCCAAAAGGCGGACGGAAATGTTGATGGGGGCTTTGATCATCGTTTCGGCCAGTTTCCAGGCAATGTGCTATGCGTAGGGGCGGGTTTCAAACCCGCCCCTACTCTGGCCGAAACGATGATCGAGGCCGTTGATAGGAATAAGGCCATCAGGCAGGACTATGTGCTTATGGAGGAAGCGGTCACAGGAAATCGGAGAAAACGCACCCATGTTTGCAGTAAATATCTACAAATCAAGGGCGAAGGTCGATCCCGATTGTATCTGGGAGGGAGTGGGTCGACGACGCAGCCGCATGGAATTTACAGCCGGTCGGCGGAGAAGATAATTTTTTAACAGCACCTGAAAATGGTCTGAAGGGACATCTAGCTTCCCCTTCGCCGGTCCCGCCCTGAACGTTGTTCCTTGGGGCCTGAAATGGTGACGATAATACCATCATTCACCAAGTTGCGGCGGTCCTTGGGGGTCCTCCGTCGCTCCCGCTTGCGACCGGGGTTGATGCCCAACTGACTATTCTTCTTTTGCAGAGATGTATCAATTTCCGCTATGATAATATCAATTCGGTTTATCATTTTTTTCCCTTTTTACGTGATAAATAAAAAAACAAACAGTATTGTCTGCTCAATCATCACGGCATTTATCTTATCGGTTTTTTAGGGGAAATCTTTAATAAAAAAAACTAAGGAGAGAAAATTTTATGACAAGGGCGATAGTATGTTTGAGTGTGCTGGTTATCCTGGGCAGCGGTTGTCAGGCGTCAATTCCCAAGGAGGAGAACAGGGCAAATTTTGACAAGACCTATAAGGCCTTCTACGATGCCTTTGCCCAGCGTGATCTCGGACGCATGAAAGAGACTTGGTCGGCGGAGCCTTATGTTCGCTGCATCCACCCGGGGATGGGGGTGCAGGTAGGGCCTGAGGCGATGAAAAAATCCTTTGAGGATATATTCGGCCAGTACTCTGAGCTTTCAATTTCCCCCGGAGATCTGGAGATTAAGGTTGGCACTGATATGGCTTGGGTGGCGGGAACATATAAATACACCGGCAAAACAACCAAGGGCGAACCGGTAGTTACTTACGTCTGGGCCATAGATATCTTTGAAAGACCCCGGCCTGACATCTGGAAGGTGGTTTATCATCAGGCCGCCTGGGTGACCTTATAATTTATAAGAGATCATTGATACCCTGCTGATTGCTGAACTTTTTCGACCTGTGCGGATAGCCCCAAAGGGGCATGACATATCAGCCCAGGGCAACGCCCTGGG
>CAZDYX010000335.1:0-4430 GCA_964509775.1 uncultured Desulfobulbia bacterium
AAAATACGTGATGACATTTTGATACGGAATATCACCCTCAGGGGAATCGGGACGGAGAATTTTTTTTGAGGCAGGGGATTTTTCATCCGGATTGCTTTGCAGGGCAGCCAAGCGGAAACGACTCTTGATGACATAGCTGTCGTTCTTATCACCTCCTTTGCCCATTTCCACGGTCAGGCCGAAAAGGGTCTGGGCGGTCGGAAGGTTTTCTTCCCGCAGGAAGCTTTCGGCCAATTCAAACAAAATCTCGGTCTTGTCCCTGGGGAAATTCTCCAGATTCCAATAACGAAAAAGGTATTCACGGCCCCGGGCCTCTTGTTTCAGTTTGAGATAATTCATCCCCAGCTTCCGGAAGATATCAGGATACTCAAGATAACTGGAGGGCGTATCCTTGAGAATCTTTTCCAAAACAACAAGCGCTGCATCATAGGCCCCGCGCAGATACTCCACCTCGGCAATCCCCAGGGTCGCCTTGATCCTGAGCTGCTGGTCGGATGCGGCCGTGATGGTCTCATATATCCCGCGGGCCTCGTCAAACTTTCCAGTCTGGGCAAGACTATAAGCCTTCCAATAATTTGTCTGGGATATAACCGGAGAAGTTGGGAAACGCCTTAAGATTTGGTCGCTATAACGCAAGGCATCACGATAAAGGCGCATATTGATATACGCCCGGACAATGCCCAGATAGGCATCAGGAAGTTGAGGGGATTCCGGATAGGCAACCACGAACATCTGATAAAACTCCCGGACAAAACGCCAGTCCGGATCTTTTGTCTGCATGGCCAGACCTTCATGAATCTGGGAGGCAAGGAGCAATGCCTTTTCTCCCCAGGCCGTTTGGGGCTGATCTTTTTGAATCTGGAGAAGGAGGCCAGCAGCCTTTTCCTCCTCGTTTCCTTCCCTGGCCAACTGCGCCATCTCCCAAAGCCTAGAGGGATCAGGCCTTGTTCCGTTTTCAGGGGAAACCGCCTTGGTCTCACCGGCCAGGGCGTCATTCCCCAACCCCAGGTAAAACCCATCGACCCCGAAAAACATGGTGAAGACCATAAGAATCATATGGCAGGTGGGCTTACGCAGATAGTTGAACACCTTCCGTTTGAACGTTCGCGTCATTTCATCTGATTGCTGGGCGTCCTTTCCTGGATGGGACGGGAAGGATCGACTTCATGGTTTAGGGGGTGCGCCAGGGATTCCTGATTTAAATCGTATTTCTTGAGTTTCTCAAGCAGGGTGGTACGATTGATGTTTAACAGTTTAGCAGCCCGATTCTTTACCCATCCGGTCTGATTCAGGGCCTGGACCAAGAGCCGCTTCTCAAAGGTGGCAACCTCTTCATTGAGGCTGTACCCCTCTGCAGGGATTTCGGTTATTATAGCCAATTGCCTGACCGGTGTTGAGGCCAGGAAGCGTTCGGGCAGATCGGAAATTGTCAGGGTATTACTACTAGAAAGAATAATCATCCTTTCCACGACATTTTCAAGTTCCCGGACATTGCCGGGCCAGGGATAACAAAGCAAGGCGGAAAAGACCTCCGGCTCGACGGTCCGGATCGCCTTGCGTTTATTCTTATTGAACTTATCGATAAAATGGGAGACTAATAAAGGGATATCCTCCGCCCTCTCCCGCAGGGGCGGAACCTTGATGGGGATCACATTGAGTCGGTAGTAAAGGTCCTCCCGGAAACGTCCCTTTCTCACCTCCTCTTCAAGTTCACGATTGGTGGCTGCTATGACCCGGAAATCAGAGGTGATGGTCTTGGTCCCGCCAATACGCTCAAACTTCCGCTCCTGTAAAACCCGAAGGAGCTTCACCTGCAGCATGGCGCTCATTTCCGCGATCTCGTCCAGGAATACCGTACCACCATGGGCTAGCTCAAAGCGTCCTATTCTGGTGCGGATCGCATGGGTAAAGGCCCCTTTCTCATGGCCGAACAACTCACTTTCCAAAAGTTCACCCGGAATGGCGCCGCAATTGACCGGGATAAATGGTCCCCGGCCACGGGCCCCCTCAAAGTGAAGGGCGCGTGCGACCAGTTCCTTTCCGGTACCGCTCTCGCCATGTAGGTGGACCGTGGTGTCGGAGTCAGCGACCTTTTCCATCAGACGGAAGAGATCCCTTATCTTTTTACTCTCGCCGATGATATTGGCAAAGCCCTCTCGTCTATCGGTGCTTTGGAAATAAGATGACTCGGTTTTTCCGTTTGCAGGCGATCCCGTCCCCGGCTGGGTTGAGATTTCCCTCAGGCGGGAGAGGATAAAAGGCCTTGGCCAATAATCTGCGGCCCCTTCCCGCATGGTCTCTACCGCCTCGGCCACATCTCCCCGGTCCGCCAGGGCGATGCAGGGGATTTTCCCCCCATGGTTTCTGCTGTGCCTTAAAAACTCCCGCCAATCCGGACAGCCGCGAAGACATACCAGAACCGCTGCAACCACCCCCTCTTTTAAGAGTTCAAGTGCCTGGGCATAATCCTCCACCCGCAGGATGTTCAATTCCCTTTGTTCTCCCGCTTCCTGAAGAACAGATAAAGTATCTGATTCAGTATCCAAGAGGACGACAGTTCCGTAAGACATAGGCACCCAACAAAACATTACGCGCTGAACGTACGCCGCAAGATCTTAAAAAAATGTACGACTTTTTTCGTAAACTATCCATAAAAAAGTAGCTGTTAGTTCGCGGGGAAGCGGTTACCGCACTGGCCGAAACGATGATCAAGGTACAATACAAAAAAGTGAACCATTTACACTAAACCGTTTATCCACTTAACATGCTGATTTAATGTCGAATATCGAACAGGGAATGTCGAATTATGAAGTCTTGTTCTTGTTTTGTACTGCAAAGTCTATGAGTCGCTCCTCAAGGTCAAATTTTCCACCTTCCTTCGACATTCGACATTCCCTGTTCGACATTCGACATTCAAGAAAATTGCTGGTTTGTCACTTTTTTTTGTATTGCACCGCGATGATCATGGCCAGAGCATGTCCCCGTTGATCACGGCCTGGGGATGATCGACTACGAGCCTCATTGCCTTTTCCCTGCCGATAATCTTTGTCGCCGTTTTCAAGGCAGCGGAGAGGATCGGCCGCCGGAAATGGGGAGAATGGGCGTCGGTGGCGATGAAATGGACGGCATTTCGCTCCAGGAGGTGAATGGCGCATGCCTGTATCCCCGGCCCGAAATTTCCGCAAAGGCTGTCGGCGGTTATCTGGACCAGGGCTGGAATTTCCAGCAGCCCGAAAAGCAGGGCAGGATTTTGGAGCACCGAGCCATTGCGCTCCGGATGGGTAATTATGGGCCGATAACCCTGGGCGATCATTTTAAAGAGGATCTCATGGGCATTGCGCGGCAAATGGGAGTGCGGAAACTCGATCAGGATATAGGGAGTGTCGTTTATGGTCAAACCGGAAAACAACGATGGGGAGAGCAGGGCATAGACATCGGCCCCGGGCAAGATGGCAAGGGGAATATTCTCCTGGGCCAGTCTGGAGTTGAACGTGGCGACCTTTTCCCTGATAACCGTTGCCGGCAGGATGGTGTTTTTTACATGCGGGGTGGCCACGATCGTGGTTATCCCGTCCGCTCTCGCAATCCTTGCCATTTCCACCGACTGGGATATATCTTCCGGCCCGTCATCGATTGCGGCGAGGATATGACAGTGAAGGTCTATCATTACCCCTTCTTGGCGTCGGTATCCGAATAGTAATAATTGTAATAGCCGTAGTTGTAATATTCACTCCTCTTCATATCCACGGCATTGATGACCATACCTAGGGTGCGGGAATTGACATCGGCAAGATTTTTCAATCCCTTGCCCACCATCTCATAGGTTGAGGACCCCGCCCGTACCACCACGATCGTGCCGTCAAGGATGCGACTTAGGATAAGGGAATCCGTTACCGAGAGCAGCGGCGGGGAATCGACCACTACGACATCGAACCTGTTTTTCAGCCCCTCGATGAGTTCAACCATCTTCTTCGAGCTTAAGAGCTCGGATGGATTCGGCGGAATCGGCCCGGATGGGATAACGCTAAGATTCGGGACCATGCTCGGGCAGATGATATCCATATCCGAGGCCCCGGCAAGATAGGTACTGAGCCCCTTGCCTGACGCCAGTGAAAAAATCTTGTGTATCCGCGGCCGCCGCATGTCGGCATCCAACAAAAGGACATTATTCTCCGACTGGGCGATGGCGACGGCAAGATTGACCGCGGTGGTGGTCTTGCCGTCCTGGGGCGACATGCTCGTGACCAGAATGCCCTTGGGCGGGGTATCAGCGGCGGAGAGGAGCACGGCGGTCCTTATCACCTTGTAGCTTTCGGAAAGGCTGGTGGAAGAGCCTCCGAGCAGAACCACCTCTGCCTTGGCATCCCCTTTCTTACGCCTGACCGTCTCCACCATGCCGAGGACCGAGACCCCCAGCCTGGTCTCGGCAT
>CAZDYX010000336.1:0-4424 GCA_964509775.1 uncultured Desulfobulbia bacterium
TGGAAAAGGAATTGCGGTTTGCAATACGGGAAGGTGGCCGCACGGTTGGAGCTGGCGTTATCAGCGAAATAATTGCCTAGAAAAAGGAACGTTCGTAAATGATACCAACACAAAAGATAAGAATAAGGCTTAAGGCATACGATCATAAACTGTTGGATCAGGCAACAGGGGAGATTGTGCAAAATGCCAAACGAACAGGTGCAACGGTCGCTGGGCCAATCCCATTACCGACGTCGATCAATAAGTATTGTGTGTTACGTTCTCCACACGTGGACAAAAAATCCAGAGAACAGTTTGAGATGAGGACCCACCGTCGACTGCTGGATATTCTTGAGCCTACGCAGCAGACGATTGATGCCCTTATGAAGTTAGAGCTGTCAGCCGGAGTTGATGTGGAAATCAAGCTCTAATGAACGGGTTCTGGTTTCAAAAATCATAGAGTGAACGTCGGGGTAGAATATGCCAAAGAAAATTGGTCTGATGGGGAAAAAACTGGGAATGATGCGGATCTTTTTACCAGAAGGAAATGCAGAACCAGTGACATTGATAGAGGCTGGCCCTTGTGTTGTTTTGCAGAAAAAGACAACGGCCAAGGAGGGGTATAATGCAATCCAGGTTGGATTTGCGGGCAAGAAAGATACCCGGGTGAACAAGCCGATTATGGGACATATGGCCAAGGCAGGGAAGGGTTGTTTTTATCATGTCAAGGAGTTTAGGGTTGATGATCCCGACCAATTTGTGGTTGGTCAGGAAGTGAGGGTGGAAGATTTATTCCGGGTGGGAAGTTTGGTTGATATAAGCGCGAAAAGTAAGGGTAAGGGGTTTCAGGGGGTAGTCAAACGCCATGGTTTTAAAGGCGGCCGGGCAACCCATGGTTCCATGTTTCATCGGGCGCCAGGGTCAATCGGTGCCAGTGCGTGGCCAAGCCGGGTCGTAAAAGGGAAAAAAATGCCAGGACATATGGGAGATAGAATAGTCACCAAAAAGAATCTGACGGTTATGGATTTACGGCCGGAAGAAAATCTTTTAGTGGTCAAGGGTTCTGTGCCTGGCGCCGCCAAGGCGGTTTTATACATTTATTAATAATAATGAGGGGAGCTGTTGACCTGATGGCAACAGGGCCCTGGTTCAGGAGCCCAGAAAATGGCGGTAGCGAGTATATTCAATGTCGCAAAAGAAAAGGTTGGGGAAATTGAACTTAACGATAAGATTTTTGCTGTCGAGGTAAAAACCGGTATCTTGCACGATGTGGTCCGGATGCAGATGGCGAACCGGCGGTCTGGTAACGCCAGCACCAAAACCAGGGCGGAAGTATCGGGCGGCAAGAAAAAACCATGGCGTCAAAAGGGTACCGGAAGGGCAAGGGCGGGAACTAGTCGTTCGCCTATATGGCGGGGTGGGGGGACCTGCTTTGGGCCTAAACCACGCAATTACACCTACAGATTACCACAAAAGGTAAGAAATCTCGCCATGAGGATGGCGTTGAGCGCACGCTTTTCAGAAGATAACTTGCTTGTGCTTGATAATTTTGGTCTTGACGAGATCAAAACCAAGACCTTGGCAAATATCATTAACAAGTTGGAGATTGATAACGCACTCATAGTGACACCAGGTCGGGATGAAATTATTGAAAAATCGGCCCGCAATATTCAAGGAATCAAGGTATTACCTTCTGTAGGTCTCAATGTTTATGATGTATTACGATACCGTCGGTTGATTCTTACCCAACCCTGTATCTCAGTGTTGGAAGAGAGGTTGTTGTCATGAATTTCGATATTATTAAGGGACCATTATTAACTGAGAAAGGGACCGATCTTCAAGAGCGTAATAACCAGGTAATCCTGCGGGTAGACCGCCGAGCAAATAAAATTGAGATCAAGCAGGCGGTAGAACAACTTTTTCGGGTAAAGGTTGACAAGATCAGAACCTGTAACCGAAATGGAAAGGAACGGCGCATTGGACGGGTCACCGGTCGGACGCAATCCTGGAAAAGGGCATATGTTTCCCTGGCAGAAGGAAGCAAGATTGATTTTCTTGAAGGCTTATAAGAGAAGTCCGCGGTAAACGAATAAGTCGAGGAGTGAGATGGCAATAAAAACATTTAAACCAACATCGCCGGGAAAGCGGGGTCATGTGGCAGTGGTAGATCCCGCGCTGTCAAAAAAGAGACCGGAAAAGGGATTGACCCGGCCTTTAATGAAGACAGGGGGAAGAAACAGCTATGGCCGTTTAACGGCAAGACATATAGGCGGCGGCCATAAACGAAAATTACGACTTATTGATTTTAAACGGAATAAGGTCGGAATTCCTGCAAAGGTTGCGGCTATAGAGTATGATCCCAATCGTTCCGCAAATATTGCCCTTTTGAATTATGCAGATGGTGCGAAGACATATATACTGGCACCTGCTGGTCTTAAAGAGGGAGATCGGGTAGAGGCCGGAGATAATGTCGATATTAAACCCGGCAACTGCATGCCGATGGCTAATATGCCTCTTGGTAGTATAATTCATAACCTGGAGATGAGAATTGGCAAGGGAGCACAACTTGTTCGGAGCGCTGGGGCAGCTGCCCAGTTAATGGCCAAGGAGGGTGATTATGTATTGGTCCGGCTCCCTTCAGGAGAAGTACGACGATTTCACGGTCAATGCCGAGCAAGCCTGGGTCAAGTGGGAAATGCAGAGCATGAGAGCGCCAAGCTCGGGAAGGCCGGTCGTAACCGCTGGCTAGGACGACGTCCTCATGTGCGAGGGGTGGCGATGAATCCAGTGGACCATCCAATGGGCGGTGGTGAAGGTAAGAGCTCTGGTGGCCGTCATCCATGTTCGCCGTGGGGGGTGCCTGCTAAGGGGTATAAAACGAGGAGAAGTAGGATCTCTGATCGGGATATAGTGAAGAGAAGATCATAGTAGGGAGGGTGTAAGGTGCCAAGGTCAGTAAAGAAGGGTCCATTTGTTGATGATCATTTGAAGGAAAAAGTGAGCGAAGCCATTGCTGCCGGGTCCCGAAAGGTTATTAAGACCTGGTCACGAAGATCGGCTGTTGTCCCTGAGATGGTGGGACTGACCTTTGCCGTCCACAATGGTAGAAAGTTTATCCCGGTTTTTGTTACCGAAAATATGGTCGGCCACAAATTTGGGGAGTTTGCTCCATCGCGCACCTTTTATTCGCATGCCGGTGACCGAAAGGGTAAGAAATAGGAGGGATCAAACAGAATGGAAGCGAAGGCAGTTTCACGATATGTCCGTATTTCACCCCAAAAGGCCAGATTGGTTGCGGACATGGTAAGGGAAAAGAGGGTTGATGAGGCCATAAATATATTACGGTTTACCCCCAAAAAGGGAGGTCGTATTATTCGTAGTGTGGTTGAATCTGCCTTGGCTAATGCTACGCAAAATCGTTCCATAGATGTTGATACGCTTTTTATTAAGAAGATTTGCGTAGATGGCGGACCTATGCTCAAACGTATGATGCCACGTTCCATGGGACGGGCAAACAGAATTTTGAAAAGGACGAGCCATATAACAGTGGTGTTGGATGAGGCATGATCTCTTTATGTGATCAGTTAGCGGTGGATTTTAGGGGTTGAAAAAGGAGGGAAGACTTGGGCCAGAAAGTAAATCCAATTGGCTTGCGCTTAAATATAATTCGGAGCTGGGACTCAATCTGGTATGCGGAAAAAGATTACGCAAGGTTTCTGAGGGAAGACCACAAGCTTAGAAAATATATTAAAAAACGAGTTTACCATGCCGGGATATCCAAGATCAAGATTGAACGGATGGGAGAAAGGATACGGATCAAGGTGCTGACCGCCAGACCTGGAATTGTGATCGGTAAAAAAGGGGCGGAAATTGAATCCCTTAAAGGTGAAATTGACAGGCTAACAGGGAAAGAATGTGTCGTTGACATCCAGGAGGTGCGTCGTCCGGAAATAGATGCCCAATTGGTGGCAGAAAGTGTGGCATTGCAACTTGAGAGACGGGTTGCTTTTCGTAGGGCGATGAAAAAAACTGTTAATACCGCCTTGAAGTTCGGTGCAAAAGGGATTAAAATCGCCTGCTCCGGTCGTCTGGGGGGTGCTGAAATGGCTAGACGAGAATGGGTAAGAGAAGGACGGGTTCCTTTGCATACCCTACGGGCTGATATAGATTATGGACTTGCAGAAGCCAAGACTACATATGGTATTATTGGGGTCAAGGTTTGGATATATAAAGGCGATGTACTGCCTGGTTCTGAAAGCAATCTCTAGTGTTGCTTTAACAATAGGGAATTATGAGACTAAACCTTACCGTGAAAAAGGAATTCAGGAGTCAGGATTCAGGAGTCAAAATTCGCCCTGAACATGCCCAGCTTGTCTTTACTTCTGTATTCTGATGTATTCTGACTTCTGACTCCTGAATTCTATTTCATGATCTGGGGGTGATCG
>CAZDYX010000337.1:0-4387 GCA_964509775.1 uncultured Desulfobulbia bacterium
CGATACAGCTCGGTTTCAAGCGTCTTCTCCCCAAAATCCGTTACAATGAGAATAATTCCCTATATTCCTGATGGCGAAGGCAAGCCCCGCGGCCCTGTCGATAGCGCCACTCTCTGCCCTGGCGTTGACCTTAAGGACTGCATCACCGGTCACGGCGCTGTCCTTGGCAATGGCGATGGGGAAATAGTAATAGGCATTGATGTTGTCGAGGAACTCCTGGTATTTCGCTCCGACCATCCTGCCCATGAATTTCGCTATACCCGCGGAGAGATTTGTCCCCCATTTTGACCCGTCCTGGTGGTAGAAGGTGTGACCGTCCTCCTCGATGCCGGTCCATTGTCCGACATGGGTATAGAAACCAGGAATCTGCGTGTTTTGGCCCTCCTGCAGGAAATCGTAATCCCCGTTAAAAAAGGCCGCTGTCATCCTCTCCACTTGCTCCTGGCTGGATATAGCCATATCCAGGAGACGGCTTGCAGCAAGAAGCCGTCCGGTCTGATCGAGGACCGCTTCCATCCGCTCCAGTGCCTCGCCCTTCAGCGAGGCCTCCAACATATCCCCGGTGACAATGATGGCGTAGCCGAGCCGTCCGAGAACATTTGCCAAAAAATGGATTCGCAACGATTTCCCGACATAACTTCCCACCCCGCCGGAAAACTGGAGCAGGATGTGGTTCCGGGCCGCTTCCTCGGAACAGTAGGCATCGAGATTGGCGTAGTGGTACCCGAATTTGGCGGAGAGGTTGAGGTAGTCCCGGGAGAGTACCGCGTAACTGTTCCCCCCGAGGGTTCCTCCACCCCCCTCAGCAGTAGCGCCTGCGGCCATAAGGCCCATGAGCCCTCCAAAATCCACGCGCACCGTGCCCGACCAGGTGATGCCGGGATGGGAAAATCCACGCCAGATGGCCCGCATGGGGAGGGACTCGATGTGGTCGGGAGTGATGGTGTCGCAGGTGGTGAGCATGGCCCGCAGTCCACCGCCCAAGTCAATGCAGTAGAGGGAAAGGGGGATGTTTGCTGTCAGTCTCGCGGCCGTGGCCCCGCCCTTCCCCTTTTCGGCAAGCTGGAACATCTCTCGCATCGAGGTTTCGTGGGAGTAGCGGATGATGTCATGGAGCGTGGAACACCCGGCTGGCGAAAAGGAGGGTGCGGCGGGATCAATGAGATGAAGGGGGGCAATCTTGTCGAGAATGGCGTCCGCGGGCAGATTCTGCATGTCCCGGCCCGCAGCCAGCACCGCAATACCGCAGGTTGACCCGCGGGCGGCCATTCTGCCGGCATTTAACAGCCTTCCTCCGGGCTGTCCCTATATTGAAAGGTCTGCCGGCATAGTACATTTCCTCGAGTTCCGCGATGAGGTTCAACGCCTCGTGGTTATGGAAGAGGAAGTCCTTGAAATGACTATGCCGTTCAGCAAGAGGCCCTTCCTTGTTAAGTAGAAGGGTGCAGACGTCCTTACGCGAAAAAAGTTTGCCAAGCTCCATATCTCTGCCTCCAGAATTGTCACGAAAAAAGGATTTCTTCAGATGGCCTCATTACCCTTTTCTCCGGTCCGCACCCGGATGACCTGATCCACTGGCAGGATAAAGATTTTTCCATCCCCGATCTTGCCGGTATGTGCCGCCTGTCGGATACGCTCCACCACCTCGTCGACCTGACTAACCTCAACTATTATTTCAATTTTAATTTTAGGGATAAAGTCAACAACATATTCCGCCCCCCGATAAATTTCCTTGTGCCCCTTCTGCCGGCCATATCCCTTTACCTCGGAAATGGTCATTCCCTTGATACCGATCTCGTTCAAGGCGTCCTTCACATCATCCAGCTTGAAGGGCTTGATAATCGCTTCGATCTTTTTCATAGGTAACTCCTTACTTGTCGATCAGTTGCCAAGAAACATCACACCAGGTTTTGCAAAAGTTTGCCGGTTGCCAGTTGCTGATCCTTCGATTACATTATGAGAATTACATTACGGCAAATTGTTTTGCCAGGCAAACCAAATTTACCACGGGCATGACAGGCCCAAAGGAGACAAGACGATGAAGATACACAAGGCGGTTATCCCGGTCGCTGGTCTTGGCACCCGTTTCCTGCCGGCCACCAAGTCCATTCCCAAGGAGATGCTCACCGTGGTGGACCGGCCGACCATCCAATATATTGTCGAGGAGGTGGTGGCCTCGGGTATCGAACAGATCGTCCTCGTCACCGGTAGAGGTAAATCCGCCATTGAAAACCATTTCGATTATGATTTTGAGCTGGAGACCATCTTAAAGCAAAAAAACAAGGATATCATGCTGGAGGAGTTGAGGCATATCTCCAACCTCATCGATATCGTCTCGGTCCGGCAGAAAAAGCCCCTGGGCCTAGGGCATGCGATCTGGACCACCCGGGACGTCGTGGGTAACGAGCCCTTTGTGGTCTGTCTGGGGGATGACCTGGTCCAAAGCGAGAAACCTTGCTGTCAGCAGATGATGGAACTCTTCGAGGAGGTGGGAGAATCCATCGTCGCCGTCCAGCGGGTATCTCCTGATCAGGTCCATCAATACGGCATCGTGGAGGGCCATGAATTGCGGCCGAGTATCATCGAGGTGGACCGTTTGATCGAAAAACCGGCCCCCGGCACCACGGATTCCAACATGGCCATCATCGGCCGTTATATCCTGCAGCCCGACATCTTTGAGATCCTGGACAAGACCACCCCCGGCCACGGCGGCGAAATCCAGCTTACCGACGCCCTCCTTGCCCTTTCCAAAAAAAGGAAGATGTATGCCTATGAATTTGAGGGCACGCGTTTTGACGCGGGAGACAAGCTCGGATTCCTGAAGGCCATTGTGGCCTTTGCCTTACGGCATCCCCTGCTCGGCAAGGACTTCAAAAGACATATCAAAGAAGTCGTCGCCGCCCTATGATCTTCCTGGACGTGGCCGTATGTGCGCCGCTCCATCATACCCTTACCTATCTGCCTCCCAAAGACGAAGGCCCAGACCTGGTTCCGGGCCTTCGTCTTCTGGTGCCGCTGGGCAGACGATTGGTGACCGGCTATCTCCTGGCCCTAACCGAAACCGGGCCCGAATATGAACTCAAACATGCGGCCGTTGTCCTCGATGAAACCCCCCTTTTCCCTGCCGGCCTTATCCCCTTTTTTTTCTGGATTGCCCGGTATTATCAGCATCCCATCGGTGAGGTGATCCAGACCGCCTTGCCGGCCGGCCTTGCCCCCCGGAGCGGTCGCAGTATCACCATTACCGAGGAGGGAAAGAAGGGGCTTTTCGGCCTCCATTCTTCGGAAGATGTCAAGACCCCATCATGGTTGGGCCGGCTCCTTGAGAAAGGAGGCTTGTCGCCGGCTGGGGTTCGGCGCATTCGGGCCGGCAGGGAACAGCGGTTTCTTGCCGAATGGTCGGCAAGGGGCTGGATCATGATCAGCGAGGAACTCTGCGGAGAAACCACCAGGGCAAAGACCGAACCCTGGCTTAGCCTGGCCCGTCCGCCACCCCGGAAAGACGATACCGGGCTTACGCCGGCCGAGGTAAAAACCCTTGCCCTTCTCTCCGACCTCCTTAATCAAGGCGGCTATGATGCGGTACCCCGGAAAGAGATTTTGAAGATCCATAAGACCGCCGGCCAATCGATTAGAGCATTGGTCCGGAAGGGATTCGTGCAGATTGTCCAGCGGGAGGTCTATCGCGACCCCTTTGGGGAACAGTTGCCAAGCTATAATCGACCCGAGCAGCTTTCCTCCGAGCAGGAGGCCGCCTTGGCAGCAATCATTGGCTCCATCCAACAGCAGGAATTCGCCCCTTTTTTGTTGCACGGCGTGACCGACAGCGGCAAGACCGAGGTATATCTCCGGGCCACGGAGGTGGCCCTGGCCCTGGGAAGAAGCGTGTTGGTCCTGGTGCCGGAGATAGCCCTTGCATCCCAGTTAGAGGGCCATTTCATCTTCCGCTTCGGCGACCGGGTCGCCCTGCTCCACAGCGGCTTAAGCTCAGGAGAGCGATTCGACCAGTGGCTCCGGCTCGTCCGGGGAGAGGCCGCGATCGTTATCGGGGCCCGGTCGGCAATCTTTGCCCCGCTTGTTGATCCCGGCCTGATCGTTGTGGATGAGGAACACGACGGCGCCTATAAGCAGGAGGACGGACTGCGCTATCAGGCCCGTGATCTTGCCGTTCTGCGGGGGCAGCTCCAAAAGGCCACCGTCATCCTCGGTTCGGCAACCCCGGCCCTCCAAAGCTATCATCATGCCACGACCGGCAAATATCGACTGCTGACCCTTACCAGTCGGGTCCAAGAGCGGCCCCTGCCCGAGGTGCGGATCATTGATCTCAAAGGTATCCAAACGATATCCGGTCGCCCCCCCCTCTTTTCCCCTGCCCTCATTATTGCCA
>CAZDYX010000338.1:0-3368 GCA_964509775.1 uncultured Desulfobulbia bacterium
ATTTGCCGGCCGATCTCCACCTGGGGATTGTGAGCAGACGGGAGGATCCCCGTGATGCGTTTATCTCCAACCAATACCGGTCATTTTCCGACTTGCCCGTCAATGCCCTGGTAGGGACGAGCAGTCTTCGAAGGCGGGCCCAGCTCCTCCATTTGAAACCAGGGATTGCGATTGAAAACCTGCGGGGCAATCTGGATACCCGCTTAAGAAAACTCGATGAAGGTCAGTATGATGCCATCATTGTGGCGGTTGCGGGATTGCGAAGGTTGGGGCTTGCCGGCCGGGTTACCGCCTTTTTTTCGTCCGAGGAGATGTTGCCGGCGATCGGCCAAGGCGCGTTGGGTATTGAACTGCGGCGTGAGGATAATGAGCTTCTTCAGAGTCTTTCCTTTTTAAACGATCATGAGACTGCCGTGGCAGTACGGGCCGAGCGGGGTTTTCTGGCCCGGCTTGAAGGGGGCTGTCAGGTCCCGATCGGCGCCTTTGGGCAAGCATTATCGGATCGGGTAACATTAACGGGTATGGTGGCTGCGGTGGATGGTGGCCGAATTATCAAAGAGACCATGACCGGAACCTTTGAAGAGGCCGAGTCCCTGGGCGTAAAGGTGGCGGAACAATTGCTCGGCATGGGCGGGAAGGCCATCCTGGAAGAGGTGTATGGCAGAAACATGATAAACTTATTATCGTGAGTGACAACCTCTCGAACTGAAATGGAGAACTGATGAAAACGGCGGAACAGTATTGTTTAACTGGGGCGCATGATCGAAAGAACATGACCGAAAATATGAATAAAACCGGTAAGGTCTATCTCGTCGGCGCCGGTCCGGGTGATCCGGATTTGATCACCGTAAAGGGGCTTAATTGCCTTGCCCGGGCCGAGGTGGTCGTTTATGACTATCTTGCCTCGCCCAGGCTTCTTTACCATGTCGCCAAGGAGGCCGCCTTGATCTATGTGGGAAAACATGGCGGGGGGCATCATGCCTGTTCCCAGACGGAAATCAATCAGATCCTGGTAGAAAAGGCCCGGGCAGGCCTGCGTGTCGTACGGTTAAAGGGGGGGGACCCCTTTATCTTCGGCCGCGGGGGCGAGGAGATCGAGGAGCTGGTCAAGGCGGGGATCCTTTTTGAGGTCATTCCCGGCGTCACCTCGGCGGTGGCTGCCGCCACCTATGCCGGTATTCCAATCACCCATCGGGCTTATACCTCCACGGTCGCCTTTATAACCGGCCATGAGGACCCCACCAAACCCGACACCCGGATCGCCTGGGATAAAATAGCCACGGGAGTGGGGACCCTGGTCATTTATATGGGGATAAAAAATCTTTCCTCCATTATGGAAAAACTCACCACCCATGGCCGGGACCCTAAAACCCCGGTGGCGGTGGTCCGGTGGGCCTCGACCCCGGAGCAGCAGTCGGTTCAAGGAACTATTGAGGATATTGTGGACAAGGTCAAAGAGGTTGACCTCAGGCCGCCGTGCATTGTGGTCGTAGGTGAAGTGGTGAAACTGCGGGACATGATCGGCTGGTTTGAGCAGCGGCCGCTGTTTGGACGCCGCATCCTGGTCACTAGGAGCCGTGACCAGGCAAGCGAACTTGTCCGTCGGCTGGAGGATCTGGGGGCGAGGTGCATCGAGTGTGCAACCATTGCCATCATCCCCCCGGACCGTTGGGATGAGGTGGACCGCGAACTGGACCAACTGGACCGCTATGATTGGCTTATCTTTACCAGCGCCAATGGCGTCGCTTTTTTTCTTTCCCGGCTCTTGGAACGAGGTATGGACCTGCGGGCCCTAAAGGGTCTCAAGATTGCGGCGGTAGGGGATAAGACCGCCTTGGCTCTCAAGGACTATTATCTCCGGCCTGATCTGGTGCCCCGGGAGTTCAAGGGTGAGGGGCTTAGTGAGAGCTTTCTTGCCCTCGGCGTTAAGGGTAAAAGATTTTTGTTTCCCCGGGCCCTGAAGGCCAGGGAGATCCTGCCGGAGACCTTGACAACGGCCGGGGCCGAGGTCGTTGTCTTACCGGTGTATCAAAATGTGGTGCCGGTGGGCCAGGAAAAGGAGTTGTTACAGGAGTTGCAAGAAAAGAGAATAGATCTTGTAACCTTTACCAGTTCCTCCACCGTGACCAATTTTTTCAAGTTGCTTGATTGTGACAACCGACCAGCCCTTATGGATCTTATAGCCGGTGTGACGGTGGCGGCCATTGGCCCGGTCACTGCCCGTACCGTTCAGGAAGAGGGCCTTACCGTACATATTCAGCCGGAAAAATATACCATTGAGGCCATGGTGGAGGCCATTGTTGCCTTTTATAATTCCCCGGAACCCCTCTTCCCTGATAAATAGGTACGGTAAAATGGTGTAAATTTTTATAATTCCATTACCTCTTGAATTTGCTGTAAAAATTATACAGAAAAAATTATCTTTGGCCAATGTCCGGCAAAAACGCATCCTAAGCGTCCAAATATTTGTACCGAGTGAGGTTCGATGATATTTCCATTCAGAAGATATTGTAAATAAAAAATATGTTAATACAGCATGTTATATTATTTTCTAGGAAGTATTTTGTCTGTGGCATAAATGTTGCTAGCTTAATAGAGTGATAGAGTAAGAAACAAACTCTTATCTCCTTTCTCCTGAAAAGGCCGACCCCACACCCCATGGGTCGGCCTTTTCTTTTGTGCATTAGGACAACGGACTCATCTTTTGAGGGGAGCAAGGTGGAATGCGGCTGCAAGCAACATCAGTGGGCCTATTACCCTGCAGGGCATATGAACGTCAGAGTATCAAAAAGGCAGTGGATCGAATCCTTTCGGAACTTTCCTTTCGTCCGCAAGGGGGTTTGCGTGTTTTATTAAAACCTAATTTGATCACTGCGCGCGGGCATGGTGGTCTGGCCTGTACTCATCCGGAATTTTGCGCGGCGGTGGCTGAATGGTTCTTAGACCACGGCGCCCGGGTTATTGTGGGGGATTCCCCTGCCTTTGGCCGGGCCCGGCAGGTAATGGCGGCCTTTGGTTATGATCGTGCCTTCCAAGGGCTTCCGGTCGAGTTTAAAGATTTTACCGCAACCCGGAAGATCACCCTATCCGCTGGGATACGCGTTCGCCTCGCCACCGAGGCCCTGGATTGTGATGTCCTGGTGAACCTTCCTAGGATCAAGACCCATGGCCAGGTATTACTGAGTCTTGCCGTAAAGAATTATTTCGGCACCGTGGTGGGTTTTCAGAAACCCTGGCTGCATACTCGCTTTGGCGACGTCCACGACCGGTTCGAATCCCTGCTGGTCTCCCTCCTTGAGGTTCTGCCGGACGGGGTAACCCTTATCGACGGCATTGTGGCCATGCATGTGGATGGCCCCATAAAAGGC
>CAZDYX010000338.1:3378-4370 GCA_964509775.1 uncultured Desulfobulbia bacterium
ATCCCTTGGGGCTTATCGGCGGGTCGGTAAATCCGGTGGCCCTCGATACCGCCCTTTATCGATTGTTTTCCGTTGATCCCGGCCAAAGCCCGCTTTGGTCCGCCTGTCTGCGCCAGGGTCTTATCGGGGTCCGACCTGAGGAAATAATCTATCTCCTGACCAAGCCATCCGCCTTCGCCGCCATGGGGTTTATTTTGCCTTCCCCCTTGCGGCCGCTTTCCTTTCATCCGGGCAGGCTTTTCAAGGGTTGGCTGAAGCGAATTTTGCTGCACTGGTAGAAAACCTGACACCGGGGAGATAGTCCTCCAGAAAAATCCTTTCCAGGAAGCCGTCGGATTAGGCTGACAGGCCGTAATCCGACGGCTAGGAGTTGTGCGACTGCTAATTGTTCCGCCAGACGTATGCATCGCAACTTCCGTCAACGCACCCATCCTGATAGATCATGGCGATTTTTCCATTGGCCACGGAGCCGGTAAAGGTTGTATTGCCATGGCCATGGGGATGGGTGGCGGCGGTGCTGTCCGCAGGCTGTTTCATTATGACGTTTGTAACCGGGCAGGTTTTAACGGCTCTTGCCCAATCGGTGCTGTCCCGCCTAATGCTCCGATAGCAAAGTCTCGGCCTTGATCATCGTTTCGGTAATTTTCCCCTAACCCTCCCCTCCGGCCCCTCAGCGGAGAGGGGATTTAAGGAAAGTTCTAAGTATATTGACCGAAACGATGATCAAGGCCAAAGTCTCTGACAGTCTTCACCCACGCACGCGGCGGGCGACACCAATCTTTATCTGGTCTATTATCGCCCGGACGAAGAGGCCTCGATCATCGTTTCGGCCAGAGTAGGGGCGGGTTTGAAACCCGCCCAATCGGAACGCGGACCACACAGGGCGGCTAGCCGCAACCAAAACTACCCGGAATCCTTACTGTATCAAGGTGTTCCGGAAAAATTTGCGCGAGCCGCGAAGATTTTCGGGGTTAGTAGTACAGGGCGGGTTT
>CAZDYX010000339.1:0-4346 GCA_964509775.1 uncultured Desulfobulbia bacterium
TCATCAACATGACCTTTGGTGCCCTGCTTGGGGCCATGGCCGTGGCCATCGCCATCGCCTTCGGCCTGGGAGGTCGCGAGCGGGCCGCCCAATTGCTCAACGATTGGCGTCCCAAGAAAAAGAATCAGTAATCGTAACTACTCAGGTTGTTTAGTCTGTAGTCTGTTAGGGGCAGAGCAACGAACGTATCAGACACGAACAGGATCTCATCAGCAAGTTCAAATGCTCTGAACTTAGCGTAATTTCGATTTTTTTCTTCTTTACCTATTCACCTTAACACCTACGGACTATCAACCTGAGCAATAATCATTCATCACGATCAATAAGAAGGGGAGGGGGGAAAGGAAACCTAACGGCAGGCGCTGAGCACCTCATCTGGAATCTTTTCCAGGGAAACGACCTTGTCGATCGCTCCTTTTGCAATAGCCTCTTTGGGCATTCCGAAGACCACACAGCTTTTTTCGTCCTGGGCAATGGTTCGCGCCCCGGCCTCTTTCAGCTCGATCATCCCGCTGGCACCATCGTCACCCATCCCGGTCATGATTACGGCTATGACGTTCTTGCCCACATAGCGGGCTCCGGACCTGAACAAGACATCCACGGAGGAACGATGACGGCTCACCAGAGGCCCATCCCGCACCTCCACGAAATAACGGGCGCCGCTTCGTTTAATCAGGGTATGCTTGTTTCCCGGCGCAATCAGGACCCTGCCGGTGTACACACCATCGTTATTTTCGGCCTCTTTGACCTCCATCCTGCAGAAGCCGTTCAGCCGCCGGGCAAAGGCAGTGGTAAAGTGTTCCGGCATGTGCTGCACGATCACCGTGCCCGGGGCATCATGGGGCATGACGGCCAGATATTCGGCAAGGGCCTCGGTCCCGCCGGTGGAGGCACCGATAAGCACGATTTTTTCCGTGGTCTCGGTCATGGCCTTGGAAATCGATTTTGGCAGGATTGCATCTTATATTTCGCATGAGTGAATGATAGTTTTTCGATTTTTTTTGTTTGTTTTCGTGTGGTTAACTGATATTACGATTTGGGTGGTTAGCCAGGCATAAACCGCCACCATCCGTCAGTTAGGTCATAAGCCGTCCAGGAGACCTTCAACAATTTCAGCATGTGGCAATGAAGCGCAGTCAGCCCTTTGACTGATGACCGAATGATTATCCCACCTTGTGTAATCAGAAATAAATGAACATTCCGGAAGAACCGGCAGATGTTATTCCAGGTTGGAGTTTTAGTTTTCAACCCAGAGGCCGATATGGGAATGCTGGTAATCTCTTGGGTGGCCATCTCTTTACGAATGTTCCGTTCCATCAGGCTAACGATCATTAGGCCGATAAAGTAAAGAAACATCATCGCCTCGATACGACTCGGCTTCTCCAGGAATACAGGTGCTACTTCAAGCACGGTTTTTTGAGTTTGGAAGCGCTTTTCCAGAAAAGGCTGCTTTTTTTGTAGGTCTGCAGAACTTCAGTTGCTCCCAGTTCCGTATTGGTAATAAGAGGGAAGATCCCGTCCGTTCTCGCATTTTTTTTGATTGCTTCTTCGTTACGGCACCATTGAAGGCGATAACTGATTTGCTCACGATCTTCATAGTCGGTATTCGGACCAGGACGACCGCGACCTATTTTGACCTTCGCTACCGTCTTTTCTTCGATGATTTCCGGCATTACGAGGTCACCTGATCCTTTACAAATACTAGTGCGGCATCCCATAAATTCTTCCCTTGATTATCGCAGTTTAACATGCCTGGCATTCTCGAATTGTTAATCCACTAACAAAGGAGATTGTACCATAAATATACAGTGTTGTCCGGTTAGGAACTTGCATATAGGACCTCTGGCCGCATGTGATGTTGTCCCATTGAATCATGATGCTCGACTTCCGCAGCCCTGGTTTCGTTCAGGATATTGTACCGCAACTCCAGAACTCTTTTGATGCTTACCTTTTCGCCATGCTGCTCTTGGCAGTAGATGGTAAGAAGAAGATATGTAATAAGTCCCGAGAGAATTTGAATCATAAGGCCATGCCGACTTCTAGAGATCAGATGGTAGACACGTAGGTGGCGTTTCCACCAAGCGAAAAACTTCTCTATGTTCCAACGGAGCGCATAGATCTGGGCAATCTGCTCGGCGGTCAGGTCAAAGCGGTCGGTGGCAACCCAATACACTTTGCCGGCCACCCGATAGCCGACAAGCCGCAGCGGCTTTTCCGTCTGATTGTCACCGGGTTGACCGAGCTGGACCTTGGCATCGTAAAACACAATGCTGTTGGCTGGAACAGGATAACTTTCCAGGCAGTTTTTTGTGGTGTTGGCTTTGATTCGGCAGACAAAATGTTTGTTGTCCTGTTGCAACGAGTCAAAGACCTCATGAGATTGATAGCCCCGGTCCATGACTCCGGTCTGGCCTGACTCAAGGATCTAGTCGACAAAAGGCCTCTCACCGCCATTGCCATCGGTGAGAAAGATTTTCTGGGGTATCGAACGATTGATATCGAAGCCGACATGTACTTTCGCCTTCTTTGCGCCATCGCGATAATCGGCCCAGTACATGGAAAGAACGGCATTAATGAGGGAACCGTCAATGGCTACAAGTTCTCCAAGTTCCGGGAATTTTTTTGGCAGAACCCTGCAGGCCTGCTTCTGCAACTCCTGAAAAACAAAGAGAAACTGTTCAAGGCCACGTTCAGTCATAGCCTCAAAAAAGGAACTTTTGCGTATTCCATCTGGCGGAGCGATGTTGTTACGTGCATAGTCATCTTCTTGGAGGGCCTGGATGAGGTGCCGCCCGGAAGTATGTTCTTCCAGTTGAAAGAAGATGAGAGCTTTGAGTTGATGTTCAAATTCCATTTGTAAAGGTCTGTTGCATTGAGACTCAAGCAGTGGCGTCCTTGCTATTATAGTGGCTAAAGGAAGATAGAGTTTTTTGAAAGAAGGGGCATCGTATTTTTTCTTGGAAGACAGAGATCGCGGCATTTCTATAACTCCTTGAAATTGTTTGGAATTTATAAAAATTTTTGCGACCCCCTTTTTGGGGTTTTGTCAAGAAAAAAATGCCATCTTTTGATAAAATTTTCAAAAACTTACATGTACATGCAATTTCTTAACCGGACAACACTGATAAATATAGTATTTACACGGCACCTTTTGTGGTTTATTATATCCACAGGTGGATTAACTCACAAAGATCCGGATGTGCCATGAACTGCGATAACCTGCGTCTGGATGAAGACCTTCATAAGCAACGCATCGCTCAGGCCCAGGGTATTCTTGGCGCCGAAGTCGTTAGCAAACTTCTTGGATATGGACTCTTCCTGCTAGGAGCGTTGCGGAGCGACATAGCTTCTTTTATTAATATGCCCCCTGGATCGGTACGTTCCTTAGTACGAGCCATGCATCAGAGAGGGCTACCGGCCTTAGAGGATCAACGGTCAAAAACTTCTTCCTTCAAGCCGCCTGCTCCCGTAACCCCGTCCCCGTCCCCGACACTTACACAAGTCGACTCATCGTGGCGCATCGAATTAAGCCTTCCCAACCTTACCATCGATATTCCGGCCTCCAACCCGCTCCAAAAACGCATTGTGCTGCTGACGTTGCTCGCAAACGGGCTGTTGAGCCGACGCGAGGTAGCTCAGGCATTGGATCTCTCCGAAGACCGCACTGCCAAGCTCGCACGGCTTCTTCAAGAACGAGACGTCCAAAGTGTCATAGATCAACGTCAAGGTCAGCAACAGGATTACCGATTTACACCCGAGATCAAATCCGAGTTGATCCAGCAGTTCGTCCTTGATGTAGTCGATCAGGGCAAGGCCAGCGGCGAGCAGTTGGCAGCCGACCTTAAAAAACGCTGCAATATTGTTCTTTCGCCTCGAACCATTCTTCATCACTTATCTTCTCTGGGCCTTAAACGAATCAGCAAGTCGTTGCCCGATCAGTTGAGCGAGCTCCAAAAAAAACGGTCCAGATCCTGAAAAACTCCATCAATTTGGCTAGATCGGGATTCAAACACGGATTTCGACAAGCATGGCCGAGTGCGAGAACGCTGCAACGTGCGCAGATTCAGATGCTGCTGTCGAACCAGTTTTCCGAGTCTCGAATCCAGTCGGCGGTCGGATGCCATTCCAAAACCGTTGCCAAGTGGCGCGAACGTATCAAAGCCGCAGATGGCATTCAGGACCGGCAGCGAAGCGGGCGCCCTGCAATTATTCCTCCCGAGGTCGGACCTCGCATCATCTCCTTTTACTGCCAACGCAATCCTTTGCCGGGATGCAGCCGAGAGTATGGTCAGCAGCAACCGCCTGCCTCCCTGATAAGCATACGCACCCAGTCGGTAATTCCAGTA
>CAZDYX010000340.1:0-4343 GCA_964509775.1 uncultured Desulfobulbia bacterium
AATTCGTTTTGCAGTGAAACAAGACAACTTGGGTTGCGGGCATAGCCCGCCTTGGCACGGAGCAGGGTCATTTATTGAAGTTATCAGCAAGCCGGAAAGGGGAATACCCTCTCCGGCTTTTTATTTGGTCGGATGGAGATGGAATATTTGATCGTTGGGTTGGGAAATCCGGGGGATACTTATGCCAAGACGCGGCATAATGTCGGCTTTATGGTGTTGGACGATCTTAGTAAACGGCATGGGTATCACTTCACCCATTCCAAATGGCAGGCAAAAGTTTGCTCCGGCCATATTGCCGGCCGTTCCATCATGTTGGTGAGGCCGGAGACCTACATGAACAACAGCGGCGTGGCTGTTGCAGCCATAGCACTTTACCATAAGGTGCCGCCCGCCAATATCATCGTTGTTCACGATGATCTCGATCTTGCTGTCGGCCGAACAAAGATAGTGGCTGGTGGGGGTGCGGGGGGCCATAATGGCGTCCGCTCCATTATTGATTGCCTGAATACGCAAGCCTTCCCCAGGATTAGAATCGGCATTGGCCGACCGCAACCCCCTGTTTCCGGACGGGATTATGTGCTTAGTTCCTTTAAGCCGGAGGAACTGACAATCATCATTGAGCAGTTGGCCTTGGTCGAGGAGGGATTGTGTTTAATAATAAAAGACGGCATAGAGATGGCAATGAATCGGCTTAACGCCCTCAAATGATTATATTTTTTCCTTATTTCCAGAATACGTACAAGAATTTATTCGCTTGACCCTAAGTTGATCTTTTACAGCAGGAAAAAATATGGTATATTAACCTGATTCAGAGATCTATCTTAAGGAAAGAGGTCGTGATCCCTCAATGGACCGTGATCATTTTAGATAAGAAATCGGGCAAACAACTTATTAAGGGGGATGGTGATGACGTTCAATATTGGTGATATGGCGGTTTATCCGGCACACGGGGTTGGAGTAATTGAGTCCATAGAACAGAAACAGATCGGCCAACAGTCACAGACCTTTTATGTGATGAGGATTATTGATAATGGCATGGTGATCATGATTCCCACCCGTACCTGTCAGAACGTAGGGCTACGGGCTATCATCCCAACCCAGGAGGTGGAGAAGGTCTTTCAGATCTTGTAGGACAGAAATGTGGAGGTCGAACCGCAGACGTGGAATCGGCGGTATCGGGAATATATGGAAAAGATCAAGACCGGATCTGTATATGAGGTCGCGGCGGTCTTGCGGGATTTATACCTCTTACGGGAGGACAAGATCCTCTCCTTTGGTGAACGAAAGATGATGGACACCGCCAAAGGCTTATTGGTCAAGGAGCTTTCTATCGCCAATAATGTTCTGGAAGGGCATATGGGCAAACACATTGAACAAATTTTTGAACAGGCCTGACAGGGTACTATCCATTTTTAGCGATTGATCGGGGGTGCAGAGAGAACAAGTCCCTTTTCTCTGCACCTTTTTTTTTGGCATGGTTCAATAGGTTCCAGGTGCAAGGTTCAAGGTTCCAGGTGCAAGGTGCAAGGTTTAGAGGATGGTGGCTTGCAGGAACCTAACCTTGAACCCTTGAACCCTTGAACCGGGAACGTTGAACCATGCTTTTTTTATTTATGAAAGCCACAGCCATACAATTTGTGGTCCCGGCCGAAGATAAAGGCATGCGCCTTGACCTTTATCTCAGCGCCAACAATCGTCTTCCTGGGGTGAGCCGGTCCCGGGTAGGCGATCTTATCCGGGACAGCCACCTTTTTGTCAATGGTGAGACGAAAAAGGCGGGTTATCGGGTAAAGGAGGGCGACGCGATCATTGGTATGATCCCCGTTCTCAAGGCCTTGAAACTTGCTCCGGAAGAAATCGCCTTTACCGTTCTTTATGAGGACGAGGCCCTGGTGGTGATCTCAAAGCCGCCCGGTATCGTGGTGCATCCTGCCTGTGGTCATCGACATGGAACCCTTGTTCATGGTCTCCTCTTTCGCTGTCATGATCTTTCCGGAATCAGCGGGGTAGAACGACCCGGCATTGTTCATCGTCTTGACAAGGATACCTCCGGGGTTATGGTGATAGCCAAACAAGACCTTGCCCATCACCATCTAGTAGAGCAATTCAAGGGCCGGCAGATCGAAAAAAGATACCGGGCCCTGGTCCGGGGCCGACTCAGCCCTCTTTCCGGGACGGTTAATTTGCCCATTGGCCGACATCCCGTGCAGCGAAAAAAAATGGCGGTACGGCACGATAACGGCCGCGAGGCAATGACCAGATGGCAGGTGTTGGAGGAGTTTTCCCAATATACCTATGTGGAGCTTATCCTTTTGACCGGCCGTACCCATCAGATACGGGTCCACATGGCCGCCCTCGGCCATCCGATAGCCGGTGACCCGGTCTATGGCGGCCGAACAGTCAAGGACCCGCTTCCGGGACTCAACCGCCAGTTTCTTCATTCCTATCTCCTCGGCCTTCATCATCCTGTAACCGGGGAATCCTTGCGGTTTGTGGCCCCGCTTTGGCCCGACCTTGAAGAGGTGCTCGATTTCTTGCTAACAAAGAGGGGCATGAATGGAAAGGCCGGTTAAGGAAGCAGGAGTTATTGTTCTTACCGGTGGGATCGGTTCCGGCAAGAGCCTGGTGGCGGCATTATTGGCTCAATATGCAGGGATGTATTTCATTGATGTGGACAGGATCGCCCGAACCCTTCTTGCCCCGGGCGCCAGGGGCTGGCAGGCTATAACAGGCCGTTTCGGCCCTGAATTTCTACAAAAGGACGGTTCCATCGACCGAATAAGGCTCAGGGACAAGATATTTCGGCAGGAAAAGATAAGAATTCGTATAAACAACTTGCTGCACCCCCTGATCAGGGAGGAGATGCGGGCTGATATCAACCAATGGCGGATGATGAACGGGCCGGGCCGTTGTCTCGTGGAGGTACCGCTACTCTTCGAGGCCCTGTGGGAGGATGATTTTTCCAGGATCATTGTCGTGTATGCCGATCATGATACCTGTTTAAAAAGGGTGGTAAAACGGGACGGGATTACCTTTGAGGACGCAGAGCTGGCCCTGGCGAGCCAAATCCCTATTGCCGAAAAGGCGTTGCGGGCCGATCACGTGATCGACAACCGTGGACCCTGGACCCGCACCCTTTTTGAGATTATGAAATTGGGGCGAATTCTGTTGAAAAAATAGGCACTGATAAGGGGGAGGTATGGGACAGGATAATACCTGGAATATGGGCAGGATCTTGAGCGTGTCAACCGGCTATTGGCAAGCATGCACCGTGCATGCAGCGGTGCGGTTGGAGTTGTTTTCCCTTCTGGGCGATGAGCAGGTTACCGCCGAGGAACTGACAAACAGGATGGGTGCCGAATCGCGCGGGGTAATTGCCCTGGCAAATGCCCTGACCGCTATGGGGCTTTTGGAAAGGCACGATGGCCGTTATGCCAACTCGGCCGCAGCCAAGGCCTTGCTCGTCAAGGGGAGCCCTGATTATATCGGCTACATCATCATGCACCATCACCATCTGGTGGATGGCTGGGCCCAGCTTGACCAGGCAGTCCGCTATGGCAGACCGGTGAAAAAGAGATCCTACGGCGAGGAAAGGGAAAGGGAGAATTTTCTGCTCGGGATGCATAACCTTGCCATGGCCATTGCCCCTTCGGTGACAAAAATCTGCTATCTTCGGGGCCGACGTCATCTGCTCGATCTCGGCGGCGGGCCGGGGACCTATGCCATCCATTTCTGCCAGGCAAATCCCGGCCTTTGCGCTACCATCTTTGACCGACACACCACCCGGGAATTTGCCCAAAAGACGGTCGTTAAGTTCGGGCTTTCCGACCGAATCGATTTTATGGCCGGTGACTTTAATCTGGATGATCTCGGAGGGCCCTACGATGTTGCCTGGCTATCCCATATCCTGCACAGCAACGGGCCCGACGAGTGCGACCGGCTTATCCAAAAGACCGTAACCGCCCTGGAGCCGGGCGGCCTGATAATGATCCATGGGTTTTTTTTGAACGACTCCATGGACGGGCCCCTTTTCCCGGCCCTTTTTTCCCTGAACATGTTGATAAATAACCCCCACGGCCGTTCCTATTCCGAACAGGAGATGACCGCCATGCTCACCCGGGCAGGGGTAAAGGAGATCTCGCGACTTCCATTCCAGGGCCCCAATGATTCTGCCATCATTTGCGGCAGGGTGGGCAGATGATGCCAAGGCGGGCTATGCCCGCAACCCAAGTTGTCTTGTTCCACTGCAAAACGAATGTCGAATGTCGAACAAGGAATTTCGAATTATGAAATTTTTGGACCTGTGCGGGTGGCCTAATGTTCGACATTTAAACCCGCCCTGA
>CAZDYX010000341.1:0-1177 GCA_964509775.1 uncultured Desulfobulbia bacterium
TTCCAGCAACGATGATCCCAGGATCGACCAGCATCTGGCCGCGGATCAAGTTATTGATGAGCTCAACCAGGCCAAGACGTTGGACATAGGCCCGGATGATCGGATGGAAGCCAACCTGGTGGACATCGAATTGACCAGCTTGCCGGCGGAGTTCGTCAGGATGGATCACGGAGTTTCTCCAGCGCCTGCCTGTGCAAGGCGTAAGCATACACATCTTTAACCGGCGCGACCGCTCGATTCCAGCGGTCGTTACGGGTACGCCCCGTGGTCTCTCCGAGCCGCAGCCAGTTTGCCGCCCGATAGCAGATGCCCTGGAATCGGCTGTTGTCAACAAAGGTTTCAACCAGCAGGATGTGGTGGCCGTACTTAGTCTGCCAATCTCGGGAGAGCCGTTGCGTCACTTTGCCAAACAAATGGCTCGCCAGTTGCGGAATGAGGACCCAGGGCAGAATCAGAAATCGGTGATTGTTCGTAAGCAGATGCAACCGCTCGCGGCGTTGCCTGGCGCTCCACCCTACATGAAGATCGCGCACCGCGCAGCTCCAGGCAGCCGAGCCAAAGAGCAGGCAGGCGAGTGGACGGCCATGCCGGTCCGCGGCTAGGTAGGCCATGTTTTCGCCAACAGATTGCCGGTAGCCCAAGTAATGTTGGGAGGCCAAAAGCCAGGAAAACAATCCACGGTATGGTTCGCTTGTGGTGTCGAGCCACTGGAGCGGCAGAAGAGAAGAGAGAGGTCCGATAATGGGTGTCGTGTCGTGGGCTACAGGCGTTACCGGCTGATGCCTATAGCGGTTCGGAGAAATACATCGGGGAGCTGGCAGATCAATCAGCCCCTTGGCCTCAAGCTTACGAAGGAGGCTCCGACAGGCAATGTCTTTGAGTTGGCCTTTGCTGTTACGCCAGTTCCAACGCTTGGCCAGATCCCGGCTCAGTCGATACTGGCTCCATGCTGGAAATTTTTTCCTGAGTGCCAGAACCAAGTCTAAATTTTCGGATGTAAAGAGGCGTCCTTGAATAACGGTTGGCGTTTCCATGGCCAACTTATATATCACGAAAAATAAGCAGAGTCCAGGATTATTTTGTAATACTTTTAAAGTATCATTTTATATGCTTAATGCTGGTGTTGAAAATGGGTAGTAAGATAATGCTCTGGTTCCCTTCTCCTTTGCGGCTCACC
>CAZDYX010000341.1:1187-4328 GCA_964509775.1 uncultured Desulfobulbia bacterium
CAGTTCCAACGCTTGGCCAGATCCCGGGTCAGTCGATACTGGCTCCATTCGGATAGAGCTTTTCCTCGGGGGTTTTTTCCGCTTGGGCATAGTCAGTCCTTTGCCGCCTCCAGCCGCGCCCGCGCCAGGCGCACCGCCTCGTGGAGTTTCTGTTCCAATTGTTGTTTCGGGAGGGCCTCCGTCCAGTAGGACGATACCTTCCCACATTTCGTTCTGGTGCAGCCATATTGGATCAGCATTTTGTTGAATGTATTCGTCAACATCCATTCCGTCTATCGTGGGTGGTCTTTTGACACTGACCCGCTTTCCATTCATGAAGACCCACATATACTTTTTTTGCCTTTCTGTTTTAGCCTTTTTTCTGGCACGCTTTTGTGCGGCAGTGAGCTTCTTTTTTACCTTTGCCATTTTTCGATTATTTTGCAGTGATAATGCCTGCCGTCACAGGAGTTAGCAGCCTCCAAAAACTCCCAGCAATACATTATTGTACCGACCCCTTTGGGGTTAAATTTATTAGATTTCTCTCATCCATTTTGACAATTCCGGCTCTTATTTTTTCTCTTGCTTGTTCCTCACCTAACTCTGATTTCATTGATAACCACTCTTGATCATCTAAACCGCGAATAAAACCTTCGACTAAGGTCTCTATTTCCTTATCAGTATAAGGTGTTTTTCGATCATTCGCAGGATTCATCCAGTCAGGTTCCTTGTCGGCACCCTTATCCTTTTTTCTCATCAACAACCCCTCCGGTTTTATGGTTGCTTAACGAGAGCATCAGCGGCACGGGGCTTTATCCGTGTCCGCTGATGCTCTCGTTAACCCAGTAGATCTTTCTGCTAGATCTATGAGCGATCGCAATGCCTCGTTAACGGCTTCCTCTGTGGGGAAAACCTTGGCCACGTCGGGACTGAGGAGCACGAGGTTGGTTCCCTCCTGGTATGAATCAAAATACTTACCGCGGACTCCCGGACCAAGATCTTCACGTCTGTACTCCGGACGGAGTTCGTCAGATTTCTTAACCTTCCTCATAAATTCTTCTCTCCTTTGCGTCCATCAGACGCGCGTTGATGATTCTTGTTCTGGCTCCACGTTCCGTATGGGAGACAACCAACAACCGTTTGGCCCGCGATAGCCCAAAAGTAATGTGTCGGTCTTCGTTGGCGGAATGGTCAGGGTCGTCAAATGTAATGGCCAACGGATCTCCGAAAACCGTGGATGCCTCCTGAAACGTGATACCATGTTTTCGGAGGTTCGCAGCAGCCTTTCTCGGGTAAAATTCAAATTGCATCACAATTCTCCCCACAAACAACGATATCAGAAAGCCATTCCGTTATTATAGTTCCGTAGGTTGGGTTGAGCACCGCGAAACCCAATAGGTTTTGTGCCGGTGTGCAGATCATGTTGCCGTTTGTCAACGCCCTTAAATGTTGGGTTTCGTTCCTCAACCCAACCTACCAGGCTTGCGGCTATCGGCCATTTGATCGCACCCAAGCGCAAAGTCACAGCCATTCAAGTCCTCCCAACCGGGCGCGCACATTGTTAGGCACAGACATCAATTAGCTTCTCTGGATTTGCAGCTTTACTATTTGATACAGACTGAACTGATAAATCCGGATTTTTCTGTACACCAGATGGCCCGGTTGGTTCAGACGGTGGCTGACGATTTTCGATATTACCTCCTGGTGGTGGCGTTGGCTCGGATGGCTTGCTTGATTTCATCGGCTGGAATGCGGAGATGCTGCTGATCTTCATGAGATACCTCCTACGATTACAGTGTTTTTTATTATCTCGGCAAAACCGATACAGAACTTTAGCTGAATTTATGCTTTCTAGTTTTTCAATAATATCTCAAAACTTGGGCAATATGTCCATTATGTTGTTCATGGTATTTCCCTTATAATTGCACATAACCTTAGCAGTGACAAGGCCGATACAATTAATCGGCTACGTTCATCTTGTGCGTGCCTGTCTACTTGCTCTTGTCCAGCCGGCGGTACTGTACGGCCTCGGCCACGTGGGAGGCCTGGATCTCCGGGCTTTCGTCCAGATCGGCAATGGTGCGGGAAATTTTAAGGATCCGGTGATAGGCCCGGGCCGAAAGGCCAAGACGGTTCACGGCGGTTTCAAGAAGTTCCTGGGAGGGACGATCCAAAACGCAGAATTTCTTGATCTCCCGGGGCCCCATCTGACCGTTGCAATACATGTGCTTGCGCCGATGGTAACGTTCCTTTTGGACCGCCCGGGCCCGATTCACGCGTTTCTTGATCACGGCCGAGGTCTCTCCCGCACGGTTATCGGTCATTTCCCGGAAAGGAACCGCAGGGACCTCAAGATGCAGATCAATACGGTCAAGGAGGGGCCCGGAAAGCCTGCTTTCATAGCGCTGGACCTGAAAAGGGGTGCAGGTGCACGGATGGTTGGGATCGCCCAGATATCCACAGGGACAGGGGTTAAGCGCCGCCACCAGCATGAACCGGGCAGGGAAGCATAAAGAGCTCGATGCCCGGGAAATGGTAACCACGCCATCCTCTAAGGGTTGTCGCAACCCCTCCAGCACATTTTTTTTAAATTCGAGCAACTCATCCAGAAAAAGCACGCCGTTGTGGGCCTGGGAGACCTCGCCCGGCCTCGGGGTTTGGCCGCCGCCGATCAGGCCGGCATCGGAAATGGTATGGTGCGGGGCCCGAAACGGCCGGGTGTTGAGCAGGGCCCGGTCTGGAGATAACAGGCCCAGAACACTATAAATCTTGGTAGTCTCCAAGGCCTCCTCAAAGGTGAGATCAGGGAGGATGGTGGGGAGCCGCCGGGCGAGCATGGTCTTTCCTGATCCCGGGGGACCCTTCATGAGGACATTGTGGCCGCCGGCCGCCGCGATCTCCAATGCCCGCTTCACATGTTCCTGGCCCTTGACCTCATCGAAGTCCACCGGATAAAGAAGGCCATCATTCTGGAAGAGGCTATCCAGATCAATGGTTGCGGGTGACAGCGTGATTGCCCCGCGTAAAAAATCCACGGCCTGGGACAGACTCCCCAGGGAGATGACGTCGATACCCGACACCACTGCTGCCTCCATGGCGTTTTCAGTCGGGACAAGAATCCCGGAAAGTCCGGCATCACGGGCAGCCATGGCCATGGGCAGC
>CAZDYX010000342.1:0-4318 GCA_964509775.1 uncultured Desulfobulbia bacterium
CTATTCTCCCTTCAACACCGCGAGTCAAAAAAACTCGCCGTTAAAAATCCCTGCTCCGGAAGGAACGCTGCACGGCGCGATAGACTTCCTCAAAATGGGGCAACTCGGCCATCTGGTTCGCCAGTCTCAACTGCCAGAGCTTTTTTAGACGAGCTTCCTTTTTCCTGAACTCCTCGCCCATGCCTGCCAGGCTCTTCCCTCGGTATTCGAGCTTGCCGGTAATTTCCGGAATAAGCGCCGCCAGATCCATATTCTGCCGGTCCGTGAGGTACCAAACATCATAGAGATCCCGTGGCTCGTTACGGGCACGATCAGCCATGGCGACGACCTTCTCCGCCAAAATTTCTTCCAGGGAATAGACCAGGATGGTTGCGTCTTCCGGAAGGTCGGTATATTCCTCGTATCCCTTCAACACAGGCCTTTCCTGTAACGGCAGGACAAGCCGTTCATCGATAGTGATATCCACCTTCACCTCCCTGACCGCCGGGCAGGACAAGGGGCCGTCATAGGCGAGATATAAGGTATGGCAGTTCTGGTGGAATTTACGGTCCTCGCGAGAATAGCCGATGGTCACGCCGGAAACCCTCCTGACCTCGGCGTATATTTTTTCCAGTTCGCCAAGAATCTTTTCCAGGGATGCCACCTCGGTCAAAGTGAAATCCAGATCCTCGGAAAAGCGATAATCACCGAAATAGCACCGTTTCAAGGCGGTGCCACCCTTGAAAGCGAGAATGTTCCGGAGCGGCGAGCGGGAGAGACCGACAAGGAACCAGGCCAGGCAGTAGTCTCGTTCGAGTACCGCTTCAGGGATTCGGCGGCCGCCGGCCCGGGCAAGCCGATTGGAAAGCAGGGAAATGTTTCGCTGGGGAATCATTGATCAGGCCCTGATTATCGTCATTATCTCTTCCGGGCTCACGTTAAGCCGCAGGCGCCAGCGGGCGATGAATTTTCCCTCGGCTGGCAGCATCGGATCGAGAAGGACATAGGTGGCGGTAAGTTTTCGGCGCAGCAATTCCAACTGGCCGGTTTCCTTGGTCTCGAACAGCTCAAGCAGGTAGCCGAGCCGGCGATAGACCGCGCCGATCTCGAGCATCAAGGCGTAATCCACCAGCTTTTTTACGTCCATGTCCTGGCGTCGCATCCAAAATCCCTTGGCGATCTCGCTGAAGCCGCCGCAGTATTCCGGCTGCCTGAGTCCGTCGATCACGGTCCGCTCCAGATCACTGACCAGGATCTTCCGGCTCTTGGTCGCCCAATGGTCAGTGCTGCCGAAGAGATGTTCGTGCCTGCAGCGTACGAATCGGAATTCGGTGCCGAGCACGAAACGTGGCCGGACCGCCTGCGTGGTTGTCGCGTAAACAACGAGCTGCGGCTGGGTAACCATCCGGTGGACGTCCATGGCTGAACCGTGAGAAATAAAATAGTCTCTGCCACCGGCGATCTCCGCAGCCACGACATACGGGTCGCCCAGAAAGTCCCGTTCATGGCCAAGCTCCGCTGGCACCAGGATGAACAGACCCGGTTTCAGCCGGGTCGCCAGCCCCCTCTCAACGAGGCGGACCGTAAGCCCCCGGGCCGACTTGGGGCTCAGCCCGGTTATCGCTTCCACGCCCTGGTTGTTGAAGATCGTTTTCTGCCGCTCGTACAGCTCGGCAACGAGGAAGGCCAACCGGGGACCGCGCGTTTTTGATGGCAGATTATCTTTCATTAGCGAAACGCTCCATTATATAGAGCTTATTGCATGCAAAATATAATTTGTCAACACTTGAATTATATTAATTATGCAATCCGCCATGAAAACCGAACGGTATAAAAATTAGGTGCAATGAACGGTTGGCAATGTTCCAAAGCCGAATGATACCGTCATCACCCCCGCTGACCGCCCACTTAACGTCTTGGCTCATAGCCACCGAGGACACATGTCCCTTATGTCCAACCAAGCGGGCTTTCTCCGCCTTTTCTGCTGGAGCATCAAGATCAAGGTTGAGGCACTTCCTGGTGTATAGTTTTTTCATCGAGCTGACTTTTAACGAGATCATCATGAATTGACATTATCAGGAATTCACGTTATGGCATGATTAAACACATAATGTTACACATATGGAGGTCCCCATGATCCGCACCAACATCATGCTTACGGAGCAGCAGCATGCGTTGCTAAAAGAGAAGTCCCGCCTAATGCGCAGAACCTTAGGAGACCTGGTACGTGATGCGGTCGATACCGCCTTTCTCCAGGATAACGTGGAGAGACGCCGACGGGTGGCAGTGGCCGCATATCAGGAAGGCTTTGTCAGTCTCGGCAAGCTGGCTGAGGCTTTGGGCCTTGACCCCGTAAGCGCTCGACAATATCTCCAAGAACATGGCGTATCCCTTTTAACCCAAGGACCTGACGACATCCTGGCAGATATCGTCAAGGCCTGAGATCATTTTCGATACCTGCGTCCTGAGTAATTTTGCCCTGGCCGGCAGTCTGTCTCTTCTCAAGTCTCTCTATCCCCAATCCGCGTATATTTCCGACATGGTGGCGCTGGAAAACCTGCGCGGCATACAGAAGGGGCACGCCCCCCTCGCCGCGGTCAAGGAGGCCGCAAGCCTTGGCCGGCTTCGGGAAGTTTGCTGCGCCGGGCGGGAGGAGAAGCAACTCTTTGAAACGCTTTCCGTTTCCCTGGGCATCGGCGAGGCCTCCTGTATTGCCATTGCCAGTCATCGTGGCCTTGTCTTTGCCTGCGACGACCGGAAGGCCCGTAAGGAGGCCGCGCTTTACAATGTCAGGTTGACCGGCACGATCGGCATTCTGGTCAAGGTGGTCAGAATAGGGGCGATTGATCTCTATCAGGCGAACAGCATCCTCGCAAAGATGGTTGAGCATGGCTTTTATTCGCCAGTGGTGTGGATAACCCTGGAAATGACGAGCAAATAGAAAGAATTGCTGAGTCAATAAAATGGACTTCGTCGGCCTCGCAAAAAGCTGCTCCGCCGACGGGAGAATGTTGGTAACTGCTTTATTTTACGATTATTCTGCAATTTGGTCTTTTCGATTTTTTACGAGAGCATCAACTTTTGAAACAAGCGGGTTTAAAAGTCCAAATTTTAGGAGGCTTAAAATGACGAAATCGGCAAGAATAATGGCAACCTACGATGATCTGTTCAATATCCCTGAGCATATGATTGGTGAAATCATTGAGGGGGAGCTGATCGTTTCCCCCAGACCGTCTATAGAACATATCCATGCTGGGGCAATACTTGGAAATGAACTGGGATACCTCTATCATTTCGGGCGCGGTGGTCCAGGCGGATGGATTATTTATCCGGAGCCGGAGATAAAGCTTGAGGAGGATACCTTTGTGCCCGACCTTGCCGGCTGGAAAGGAGAGCATTTTTTAAAGCCAAAGGGCCATAACTGGATCTCGGTAGCCCCCGATTGGGTGTGTGAAATCCTTTCACCCCGCAGCATCCGCCACGATCGGATAACGAAGATGGGGACTTACGCCCGGCACCGGATTGGGTATTTTTGGCTCGTCGATCCCATAAACAAAACGCTCGAAGTCTTAAGGCTTGAATCCGGCCGGTGGATAATCAGCGGCACCTATGCCGAAGACAACAAGGTGCGGGGGCCGAGCCGTTTCAAGAGATTGAAATCGACCTGGCCAACCTTTGGCTGGAAGGATAAGAGATGACCGCCTTCTCAAGCGGTCTGTCGAATGCGATTAAAAAGGGGCGGGCGTACTTCATAGTACGCCCGCCCCTTTTTAATTACCCAACCGACCTGCTTTTTTTGGGGTCAATCAATGGTCCATGGCGCGGTGGTGGAAAAAAAGGAGATCGGATCGATTACTTTGAGTTGTCCCTTGTCATAAGGTCGCTTGAGCCCCGCGACGATCTGGATGGCGCGCTTCGGCTTAAGCCGCTCTGCATAGTAGGAGAGTGACGGTGAAGGTGTATCGTCACCGTATTTGGCTTCAATCAGCTCTTCGAGCACGCCTTCCTTAAGGATGGCAAAATCGACTTCCCGGCCTTCTTTGTCGCGGATATAACGCAACTCGTAGTGATATCCGCCCTGATCCTCAAGAAAGTGCAAACGTTTGATGAGCGTTGCGGCCACCAGGTTCTCAAACCGCGCTCCTTCATCACCCAATATATCCCCGTTGTCAAAAAAATAGACCTTTGGCGGTTTCTGGATGGCCCTTGGAATCGATCGCGTATAAGGCCACACGCAAAACACCAGATACATCCTCTCCAGCGTCTCCAGCCATGCTTTCCGAACATGGCTTTCTTGTTATAGACCACGACGAGGAGGATCTACAGAACGAAGCTCGAA
>CAZDYX010000343.1:0-4313 GCA_964509775.1 uncultured Desulfobulbia bacterium
ATCCCCCGCAACTGGTATTCCACCGGGTCCTCAATGGTGATGATCTTGTTCGACCCGGAATTGATATGGTTTAAGGCGCAATAGAGGGTGGTGGTCTTGCCGCTGCCGGTGGGGCCGGTGACCAGGATGATGCCATGGGGCATCTTGATGAGATTGGCGAACTCCTTCTCAATCCGCGGGTTCATGCCCAGACTGCTCATCTCCAGGATGATGTTTCCCTTCTCCAGGATCCGGATGACCACCCCCTCGCCGTAAACCGTGGGCATGGTGGAGACCCGCAGGTCCACCTCTTTCCCGGAGATGCGCATGGAGATCTTGCCGTCCTGGGGCAGCCGCCGCTCGGCGATGTCCAGGCTGGCCAGAAGCTTGGTGCGGGAGATGATCGCCGGTTGCATGGTGACCGGCGGGATTTCGTAGTCGTAGAGGATGCCGTCTATCCGGAGACGGATGAGCAGGCCGTCCTCAAAGGGCTCCATATGGATGTCGCTGGCCCTGCGGGTGATGGCGATGTCAATCAGGTTATTTACATATTTTATGACCGGCGCCTCAGAGGCCATGTCTTTCAATTTATCAATATCCGCCTCCTGGGTTGCATATTCCTGATCCTCAAATTCGTTCCGGGAAAATCCGTAATTGTCATCCACTATCTTGGCCAGGACTGATTCTCCCATGAGTTGGAGGGAAAATGGGACGTCAATCAACACCTCGGCCGCAGAAAGGAGATCGGCATCCAGAGGGTCGGAGATGACCAGGATATTTTCTTCACCCCGTCTATAAAGAGCAAAGGGGTGGTTGCGCAGGAATGGTTCGGATATCTGCAGGGATAAAAACTCGTCCTCGGGCCGGGGGATAAACCTTGACACCGAAAGCTGCTCGGCCAGGGCATTGACCACATCCTCCTCGCTGATAAAACCAAGGGAGATGAGGATCTCGCCGATCCGGCGAGCCACCGAGGCCTGGTGGGAAAGGCCCCGCTCCAGTTGATGGGGTTGGATCGCCCCAATTTTGATCAGGATGGCGCCGATCTTATCCTTCTTGACAAAGAATACGGGCTGATGCATGGCTTCTCTGCAACAACTGATTAATTATTGATTGCCACGTGCGATGCGGAAACGCGGAGACAAGTATTTGCCTTCATAGATGCCTATAGTACACCATCCACTGACAAAAAGCCATGGCTCATCCATGAAACAACTCTTGCACCGCGGTCAGCGCATCGAACTCCTGAACCGACCGGTGATTGTGCCTGGACTTGTAAGCAGAGAAGGAATATTTTTATTGACCACAGCGCGGCTAGCCGCAACCAAAACTACCCGGAATCCTTACTGTATCAAGGTGTTCCGGAAAAATTTGCGCGAGCCGCGAAGATTTTCGGGGTTAGTAGTACAGAGCCTCTTGCAAAAGTCCGGAAAACACACTTTCGTCATTCCGGCGCTCTGTTTAGTCCTCGCTTGACGGGGAAAGGCCGGAATCCAATTGTGTTCGGACAGGGCCAGGGGACGGAGTTAGCTTAATAACTTAAGCGGGTGTTAACCTATTAAACTAACTCCGTCCCCCTGCGATTCCTAATGTGGCGTTGAGGCAGGCAACCATTAGCCCAATGTTCAGGGTAAGCTGTCGCGCCAAGGGCGTTGGCAAGTTCAACAGCCGTTCTCGCGGTCAGCTTGACCCTATTGTTCGAGGGGCTTTCCTTTTATTTTTTCAGCTAAAAAAAGGCGATCTAGTTCATCTTTTTCTCTTGCTGTTTGCTTCATTCTCCATAGAAGATCAATTGTAGCAAATGGTATATTGACATCATCAATATCAACCATAATTATTGAGCTAGATGCTTTATTGTAATCTATGCCACATGCACTTTTCATCAGATCAATAACAATTTCGTCAGCAATGCGAACCACAGAGTAAGAATCAATATCCCCGGGGTTCAAGTCCTTTACTGCTTTGTCAGGAAGATAAAGAAGGGCATCCTTAATTTTTTCCTCATTTTCAGCGCTTGCATCTACAAGAAGATCTATGTCTTCTGTGGCGCGTACAAAGCCATGCTGAATTATTGCCATGCCCCCTATGACTATATATTTTACTTTCTTTGCATTCAACTGCTTGCAAAGATTGATGAAGTCTTCTAATGTCGGTGGTCTTGACTCTAACGGGTGATCATCTTTTTTGTCCATTTTTCTTTTTCCTCAAAGCTAGTGAAACGAAAAATTCCTTTGGGATGAAAAGGCTTATTACCACGAAGCCCCAAAACGAGTTTGAAAAGATTGTTTGTTTTGATCAATCCTCCAGAACTTGGCTTTCTTGTTCCTATATGTTTTATCTTTTCTATTTTTAGCCTCCGAACGCCGAAATAAGCAGCTTGTCTGCTTGATTTTTTTGGTTGGGCAAGGGGCGGCGGGCACGCGATATCGCCTCTAAGAACGTTTCGAAGCCTAGGGCAGCGGCGCTCGCCGAGTCCGCTCCCGTCAAGCCAAGGTTTTTATCGAAGTTCACGTCAGCCGCGTTCTCTGAGTCGTTTTTCGAAACCGGTCAGCCCCACCCTCGCGCCGCCAGAGAGTTCCAGTCCTATTACTATGGGGTTAGCCCCCATATATTGCTATTTTTGTTTCTTCAAGGCTGGCTTTGGTTTTTGTGTATTCCGGTGAAGTCGGCCACCCATTCCAGTCGAAGTCGGCCACTCAATCCAGTGGAATCCGAAGGCTCTTCTACTGGGTCATCGTCACTGGAGCCGTCTTCATTGTCTTCTTTTTCGAGGCGCACTATAACCCACGGGTCTTTGGAGCTTGGTGGCCGGGAGCTGTTCGAGGGGTTCTGGTTCAACCGATCGTGTGCCTCCTTGAGATCTTCAACAAACAGAATGCTCACCTCGACCAAGTCTTTGCGCGGCAAGGACCGTAACAGGTCTTCATTTATATTTTGAAGGTCTTGGGCACTTAAATACATACGAGCCAAATGCACGGGTGATTATATGGGGGCAACTTTGGCTCTTTACAGTATCCGAATTCTTCCTCCTTGTCTTCTACTTTTTAGGGGGGGGGTGAATAATTACAATTTTTCCATGTGAGTTCTTTTTTAATTCCCGGCCCAACGTTCCGGTAAGCCGCGCCGCCAAGGGCGCGTTCGTAAGCCAAGGCCGTTCCCGGCGTCGGCTGGAGTGCCTGGTTCGGCCTTCTATTTTAGATCCATGCGCTTTACGGGAACGAGCCGATGGCCGAGCATGTCCACGGCGACTTGAGATTGCTCAAGGATTAGGTACCCAATCAATGGTTCATATTCCCCGTTCTCAGGTTTCATGTCCAGAAACAACACTTCGTTATAAATCGGGCGGAATCCCTCTATTTGTATCCGAACTGGGCCGCAGATTTCGCCCTCAACGGTCTCCTGCGTTGCAGTTTCAAACTGCACTTTTCCGATTTCGTCCAGTTTGCCGAGCCGGTCGCGCCAAGCAGACGGAAGTACCATGAAGGATGCGCCAGTATCGACCAGGGCATCGCATCTGACTTTCGCGTCAGGATCGGACGGGTTTGTGATCCTTACGGATGCTATGATTCTCCCCATTTGCAGTTCTCCTTATTGCACGTTCAAGCACCGTTCGTCTTATGTTCTATTGGCCGAGTTTAACCTGGCGCGCCAACAACCTTTCCGCGTAGCGCCGCCGAGCTTCCCGCGCTCAGGTTGAAACTTTTGTTCGGCTATTTCATTTGTATTCTTGGAAAAATGCCTTATTAAAATTGTAGGAAATTCTCGGAATAAGGCACAACTCCTTTCTTCGAATAGTCGTATCAGTCATCACCAAATACAAGTTGCTTGGGTTTTCGAAAAATAAAATTTGACTTTTTGGTATTTTTGTGAACGTTTTTAATTTCAAACAGTTACGTTTTGTTGTGTTTTTCAAACTCGCATCAGAGAACAGAAATTTTAAGGTTTTCTATTTTCGCCAACCCATCGTAACTTATTGTAAATATTACAAATCATATTTTTTACAATAAGTCAAATTAAAAAATTCGAAAACCCAAGAAGTTGTTAGAAGTCAACATTTTTCTTCTTAATAATAGCTATCCCTGTTTGCCGTCGTCCTGCATTAAAGTGGACCCATTGTCAAGACTGATTTTAGCGATTATTAAGCTACATTCTCATTGCCAGATTTCCACCAGATTAACTTTTTACTCGCAGGACGTTATTGCCTCGTTATAATATTTCAAATACGTTATATTGCTTCTGTTCGACCGGAGGATAGGGCAACGCTGGGGAGCGACCCCGGAATATGCGATTTGTGGATGTTGAAGCCCCGGCTTTTTTGGTCGGAAAAAAATGTT
>CAZDYX010000344.1:0-4313 GCA_964509775.1 uncultured Desulfobulbia bacterium
GGCGGAACAACATGCTGGGCCAGGGTGACCGCATAGCGGAAGGAGTCGGCGCTCCCCGCCACCTCCTGGAGCTGCAGGTCGGAGATGAACACCTTTTCCACCTCCGTGGCCGTTGTGATATCCGCCACAAATGAGACCGGCTCCCCCTTCCTGAAACGGTCCCGGAGCTCCTTGAGAAAACCGTCCCTGGCATCGTCGCCTGCCAGGGTCCCCTCGATCCTTATCCGGACAGGGGCGCAGCCCAGGTCCTGGTAGTAGCTCCCTCCGAGCCCCGGGGCTTCGATCTCCACCAACCGTCGATCCTCGATGGTTCCGATCCGCTGAATGCCGGGGATCTCGTAGGAATCAAGCATCGGTTTGATCTTCATGGGATCTCTATCCCTTTCCGTATCGCCTGGCGACGGAGGATTTTCTGTAGTTGGCCGGCCAGATCCTCATCTTCTAGCCAGCGGACTTCCACTCTTGCTGCAGACTGTTTTTCAGGGATGGATGCCGCTGCCAGGCGCCCTTCTATGCTGCTCACACCTGACGCGATCCCCTGTAGGGAGTTAAGAATCAGGTCGGACTGTGCGCCATCCTTTGGTGCGAATTCCACTGATTGCTTTTCTAAAGCAGCTTCAACTGCCGTTGCGAGGAGCCCCTTTCCTGCTTCTGGCGCCTCACCCCCTTTTGAGAAGATTTTGCCTTTATCCCCTGACGCAGGTTCTGCAACAATTTCTCCCCTTCCGGCAACATCTGCCGTATCAACTAAAGTGGTGAAAGGGTTACCCCCCCCGCCATCCGGGAGATCCTCAGCCATCCCCCCTTCTACAGGGATCTTTCGGGCATTATGGAAAATCCCGCCAAATGCTTTTTCCCTACTTGCCGAAGCGGCAATAATCCGCCATTCCTGTGGTATGCTGGGATTTACTTCAAAAGGATCGAATTTGATGGCAGGTATCACTCCATCCCCCACTCCGCTCCAGAGGGTGAGCTTTTGCGCTCCCTTTTCAGAAAGATGGCGGATGAAATCCCTTGCCGGTTGCGCCCCCCCGGAGGGCGCTGTCAAAATTCGGCTGCTGGTGATATGAACCGATCCCGACCCTTTACCGTGCCTCTCCCCCTCCCGAATTATAGGAAAAGGGATGACACTCCCCCTTTTTGAACGTATTCCGCTCTCGATTTTTGGAAGCTGCCCGTTAAGAAGCAGAGTCGCTTCCTGAATCATAGGTAGCGTTTTGGAATGCGCCCCTTCATAACGCTGAAGGATGGCTGCAATAGACAGGGGGCGAGGGGAGGTCTCCCGCAACTGGCTGACACGATCTATGCTAACCGGATCATTTTCGAATCTCCACTTATTACCCTTCATGTTTTTCGGCGTATTTTCCATCCTGCGAGATCCGGGGGGAAGCTTACCCCTTTGGTAAGCTTCCGCTTCGGACCTGTCAGGGTAACCGTTCACCAGGTAACGGAAGTTTGAGTAGCATCGTTCCAATCGAGCCCCTTCCCCCTCCGAGGGGGAAGGTTGGGCTGGGGGTGAAGGATTGACCCATGCGGCCAGGCTGGAATTCTCCCTTCCTGACCCTTGCGAGGGGGAAGGGTAGGGGCGGGTTTCAAACCCGCCCTTTGCTGTGCGCATTCCGATTGGGCGGGTTTCAAACCCGCCCCTACGTAGACCAACAAACGTGGGTGAACGGTTACTGTCAGGAGCTATATGCAGAGATTTGAAAGATCTCTCTCCCAAGGGGTTGAGCAGCAATCCCACCGGTACGGATGGAAGCAGCTCAGCAGGGGGAGCACTCTTTCGAAATTTTTCACCCAAGGCTTTGGCCTCAGAAATCCAGCGACGCGCGGCTGTAGAGCCCTTCCCGAAGGGGGAGGCTGCATCCGGCTCCACAAGCTCCCGAAAAATTTCCAAAAGGATAAGGCTCATTGCCCGGATGCCTCGCTACGGCTCTGCCCGATCATCTCGAGATAGAGAAGTATCTGCCCCATGGTAAGCTCCCCCACCTCCTGGGGTGACCAGCCGAACTCCCGTGCAAGCACGAAGCAGGCGCGGGCAAGGGGGGCCTGAACCGCATCGGCCAGGGTATTCGCCTCTACCTTCAGGCCGCTTATCCGGTTGAGTTCGTCGAGGATGTAGCGTGCCAGGCCGGTATGGAGTGAGTGTACCTGTTCGAATGTCAGTTGGGGCTCCACCAGCCCCTCCTTCAGCAGCAGGACAGAGAGTAGCGTGTCGTCATCTTTCGCCGCTTTTGTGACCCGTTGCACATCCCGGACAGTCAGCGGACGGAGCTTCACCTTCATTGCCCCGGCTGGACGGCCGTCGCCGGTCGGCGTAATTACTGATGGCGGAATTTCAATGTCATGGGTGATGGAACTTCCGGCGAGGAGTTCATCGGCGGTCAAATAACTCATTTTGTTGTTCCTTTACGCTTCCTTGTCTTCGACACTGATCCAGAGGGCCTTGAAATCGATCCGTTCCATCACGAAATCGTCCTCGGGAATCTGCTGGGTCCAGTTCTCTATCTTCACCCCATGCACAGTAACCGATGACGCCACTCCCGGGCGGGCCGGATTTTCCAGACGGAGGTCCAGATTGAAAGATGGATTGACGAAGGTTCCTGCCGGGCGGGACTTGGCGGCATCCCCCAGAAGGAGCTTCAGAAGGGCGCCGTTGATAAAGGCCCGCTCGATACTGCCGGAGACATTGACATTTCCGGGTCTAAGCTCGGTCGGATAGCGCTGCCCAAGTTCATGGAAAGGCTTCAGGTCTGAATTCACGCGGACTTCCACATTTGTCACCCTCCCCACAGGGGTGAGGCTGTATTCGTCTATCACTCCCTTGGCGCTATCCCCTTCCACTCCCGCATCTACTGCCAGGACTATGGAGCCGTCTGAACCTCTAAATACGTTGGTATTGGCCATGTTACCGGTTCTCCTTATTTCAATAATTTGATATGAACGGGCAATTCATGAATTGCCCATACGATTTACCACCATAATTGTCCCTACGACAGATTCATTATTACCTTTATGTAATCGATGCTGAAGGTCGGCTTGAGGAACATGCTGACAATCGCTACACCATTTATTTCCTGGTCCCGGGTGGCGGTCACATCCAGGCTGTATTCGGTCAGCGCCTCATTAAGGACCATGTCGGCGAGAAAGCCGTTAAGAGTTGCCTTGAGCGCACCCCGGACCCGGGCGTTGTTGAGTCTGCCGATATAGGGGAGAGAGCCGATTCTGGTTCCCGCCTTTGCGTAATCCACTATCCTCCTTACCGAGACCTGTTTGAAGGCGCCGTTATCTGTGGTGATCCCCTTGACAACCCGGTACCCGGATTTTTTCTCCAGCGGCATTACCCGGCTGTTCAGGAGCTTTTTAAGCTCACCGTCGTTGTAGTATTTGGTGAGGCCGGGAACCCGCAGCACCTTGTTGGTAGGGCTCACCTGCACCGCCAGGGAGGCTATCAGACCCGCTACGGAAGCCGCAGCATAGGAGGCAGTCAGGTTAACCTGGCCGCCAAGGGTAAGGTCGAGGGCCTTGATTCCGGGTGCTACAAGGATCAGCCGCTTGTCGCTTACGCTGTCGGCATTGGCCGCCACCGTTGCCACATCGTCGCCATCCGCACCGACAACCGCAATACGCTCCCGTCCATTGTTTTCACCTGTTTCTACGTGAGCAAGCAGGGTTGCCTGGGCAGTGGTAAAGGGAAGTCCGGCCAGAACGGAAATACTTACCGGCTCGCTGTCCAGCACCGCCAAGGAGGTCTTGTATTCCGACTCGGCGGCTGTCTCCCCGTTTGTCCCGTTCTTAAGCGGGAGGGGATCGGTCATAACATCCGGGAGGAGGTCATCTCCGGCAGTAGCAATCTCCACATTTACGAGACGGGAGGATTTACCCGCGTTACGCTTGATGTCGGTTGCATCCACTACGGTGTAGGTCTCTTTCTGATTCTTCCAGGTGATGACGATCTGGCGACAGAAGGCGCTATCCACTTCATAAGTGGCGGCCAGGGTGTCACCGACGACAGGCTTGTCGTCGTCATGGAAGGTAAGGCCGCCGGTGGCCGGATCGACGATGACCTTCTCCCCCTTGACCGCTGAGCCCGTGGTGACCAGGGCATAGCGAAAGGTCTTGCCGGTCGCCCCTTTGGTCAGCTTGATTACGTTCCGTTTGGATGGGGTGATATGGGCGTGCAGCGGATCTATGGTGGCTGCCCCAACCTTCGGTTTCCGCTCTTCAACAAACCCGTTTTCCGTGGCAGCCTTTACCTGCACCTTTATGTCGTTCGCCCAACTCCCTTTTGTGGCACCACTCAGAGTTACAAC
>CAZDYX010000345.1:0-1008 GCA_964509775.1 uncultured Desulfobulbia bacterium
GGTGGAGAAGATTCTCGAGATGTATCCTGTCGCCCTCAAGTTTAGGATTGTCCTTCTGGCTTCGGAAAAAGAGGTGGGAAGGGTCTATATGGCCAAGTATCAAAGACAGGCTTCATATATCGCCTTTTATGCCCCTGGTGAAAAAACCATATACATCTCGGCCCCGGACGCCGAACTCCAGGTCATCGGCCACGAAATTGCCCATGTTGTTGTTCATAATTACCTGCATGTGGCACCGTCGGCAAAAATCCATGAGGTCCTTGCTCAATATGTATCGACCCATCTTAGCGAGTAGGTCCGCGGCCAAAGGCCGTAGTGGTTAGTGGTTAGTGAATAGTGAATAGTGAAAAAATAGGTCAAACATTCGTGCGGACATGTCAAATCCTGCGGGGTAATTCTATAGCTCCTCAGGGGTAAAGCTCACCACCTCGTCAATACAGGTTGCGCCGATAAATAGCATCACCAGCCGATCCACGCCCAAGGCGATGCCGGCAGCATCAGGCATCCCGGGAAGATCATGGAGGAATTTTTCCGGCAACATTCCAGGATCCCTGCCCTGGGAACGAATACTCTCCCTGTCCTGCTCAAACCGTCTCCTTTGTTCCGCGGCATCGGTCAATTCGGAAAAACCATTGGCCATCTCTATCCCGGCCACATAAAACTCAAGGCGCTCGGCAATGGAAGGGTCATCCTCTTTTATCCGGGCCAGCGACGCGAGACTTACCGGATAATCATAAAGAAAGGTGGGTGTCTTCATCCCCAGATGAGGTTCCAGATATTGCACCAGGATCTCGTCAAAGGTTCCTGCTGCCAGGGCGTCAGCCATGGAGATGGGCGAATAACGCAAAAAGGCCTCAGCCACGGTGATCCTTTCCCAGGGTTTCTCAAGGGTTATGGTATGTCCGCCAAAACTGATTTTTTGTTCAAGACCCAGTGATTCGAGAAGATACAAAAAGATAAGGCAAGACATAAACAAGCGTTGCGGCCCATACTCCTTTCCTGGGCGGC
>CAZDYX010000345.1:1018-4313 GCA_964509775.1 uncultured Desulfobulbia bacterium
GAGCTCAAAATAATCGGCGTTGACCCGGTACCACTCCAGCATGGTAAATTCAGGAAGATGGAGCCGGCCGCGTTCGCCCTGGCGGAAACACCTGGCAATTTGATATATCCTGGGGGGACCATTGGCAAGCATCCTCTTCATGCAAAGCTCCGGAGAGGTTTGCAGAAAAAAAGGTCCAAAAACATGCGGTTCAATATGGATCTCTGGCGCCAGGGTTGGAAGAAGAATCGGGGTTTCAACCTCAAGATAGCCTCGCTGAACAAAAAAACGACGAATACCCTCTATAAGCTGCGCCCGTCTCAAAAGAGCAGGTATTTTGGTGATGTTCAAGAGGATCTACTCTATTTCACCCTGGTCACATATGTACCTGTCCGGGTATCAACCTGAAGCCGGTCTCCTTCCTCGATAAACGGGGGTACCTGGATGACATAGCCGGTCTCAAGGGTTACCGGTTTGGAGTCGCTGCCCGAGGTGTCGCCCTTTGCCCAGGGGTCGGCCTTTGCAACCTTCAGGACGACAAAATTGGGCGGGGTTACGCCGATGGCCTTTTCACCGAAAAGAAGGATCTGCACCTCCATATTGTCGATCAGGAAACTCTTTGCCTCGCTAAGCTGGTCCTCCTTGATGATTATCTGCTCGTAGTTCTTTACATCCATAAAATGATATTCATCGCCCTGGGAATACAAAAACTGCATGGTTCTTTCCGACAAGGGCGCGGGTTCAAATTTATCCACTGAGCGGTAGGTACGTTCCAACTGATTGCCGGAAAGCATATTACGCAGCTTGGTGCGGTAGAGGGCCTGCCCCTTGCCTGGTTTGGAAAACACAAACTCGGTCACAATATATGGTTCACCGTCAATCTGGACCTTTAACCCCTTGCGTAGATCAGATGCTGTATACATATTTCACTCCCTTGTAGTTCCATTCAACTCATGATGACCGTTAAAAAAAGTTCAAATTGCCAACACGAAAAAAACAGGAGCAATAGAATCGTGTCGGCCAAGTTCCTGGAAAGGCCGCCACCCATTGTGATCCTGGCTGATTTTGAGAGAGGAATGTGTTAATTTATCAGGAAAGATTTGTCAAATCTATTTGCTCATCTCGTAAAAAAACAAAAACTATATATTATTGACCCAAATAATCAAGGAGATATAAACTCCCGGCCCCGGAGATGCATGTGGCAGGCTGAAATTTTTTCGTCCTGCCATTCATTCATCCCTTGACCATGATTTCCCGGCAAGACAACCCGTAAAAATCCAAGCGACATAACCCGTTGGATTTTTACCTGGTCTAAGTTATAATAATCAGGTATTAAAAACAAAAACCGAGTTTGAGGAGGAAATACGCCTAATAATGCAAACCGCTTATATCAAGAAGATCCACTCAACCGAACGAACAAATCTTGAGAGGGCCAGGGCCTGCCATGCGGCAGCGATGGCCAAAAAGGCCGAAGATGTCATTATCCTTGATGTGCGGGACATTTCTTCGATTACTGACTATTTTGTTATCATGAGCGGTCGCTCCACCCGGCATGTCCAGGCGCTCGCCGACGCCATCGAGCATGAATTACGCAACAAACGGCTCAAGGCCGGAAACACCGAAGGGCTTGGGGAGGGTCTTTGGGTGGTGCTCGATTATGATGATGTGGTGATCCACATCTTTTATCACGAATTAAGGCCGTTTTATAATCTGGAGGGTCTGTGGCACGATGCGCCAAGGGTGAAAATTACCTAATGAATCAGGGCGCAAAGCAATACGGTACCCTTCGCCGACAATGCTTACCCTCGAACCATTCACTAACGCTCATGATCAGCGATCACCCCCAGATCATGAAAAGGAATTCAGAATTCAGAAGTCAGGAGCCAGAATACGGAAGTAAAGACAAGCTGGGCATGTTCAGGGCGAATTCTGACTCCTGACTCCTGACTCCTGAATTCTATTTTCAGAAGGTACCATTTTTTTCTCTTTTCAGATAGGGTATTATGGCTGCGAATGACTTGTGAAGACGAGAGAAAAATGAAGGAACGAATTGTTATGCCGATCAAATGGCCAGAGCTTCTGGCACCGGCCGGGAACTTTGAAAAACTCATCATTGCCGTCCATTACGGCGCCGACGCCGTATATCTTGGCAATCAGCAATACAGCCTGCGGGCCCATGCCTCAAATTTTTCCGATGAGGAACTCGAGGCGGCGGTGTGTTATGCCCACGACCATGGGGTCAAGGCCTATGTCACGGTCAATATCTTCGCCCGTAATCACGACCTTGACCGTCTTGCCGACCATCTTTGCTACCTGCAAAATATCCGCGTGGACGGGCTCATTATCGCCGACCCCGGAATATTCCGGGTTGCAAGACAGGTGGTTCCGGGCATGCCGGTGCATCTCAGCACCCAGGCCAATGTCACCAATGCAGAACAGGCCCTCTTTTGGCAGGATCATGGGATCAGGCGCATTAATCTTGCCCGGGAACTCGAACTTTCTGAGATCGCGGCCATAAAAAAAGCGACCTCCCTGGAGGTGGAGGTCTTTGTCCACGGCGCGATCTGCATTTCCTATTCCGGCCGTTGTCTGTTGAGCCATTATTTCACCGGCCGGGATGCCAACCATGGCGACTGCGCCCAACCCTGCCGCTACTTCTATGCCCTTGCCGAGGAAAAGCGGCCCGGCCTCTTTTTCCCTATCGAAGAAGACCGGCTCGGGACTTATATGCTGAACGCCAGGGACCTGTGCCTGATAAACAGATTGCCCGAGCTTGTCCTGGCCGGTGTGGATGCCGTAAAGATTGAAGGCAGGATGAAGGGGATATACTATGTGGGTAGTGTGGTCCGCGTGTACCGGGCAGCCCTCGACTTTCTGGCCGGGATGGCTCCGGAGGTATGGCAGCGGCCGTCTGGCGAGTCAGCCCTGGTTCCGGGGGTCTTTCTGGAAGAACTCGCTAAGGTGGGGACCCGCGGATATACGGAAAATTTTCTGACCGGTCCTCCAGGCCCACAGTCCATGCTCTATGATGCGCCCCGAGAAGAACAACAGTCAATACTAGCAGGCGTGGTGCTTACGCCCGGGCCCGAACCGCAGATAGAGGCAAGAAACCCCTTGAGACCCGGCGAGCAGATAGAGTATCTGGGGAAGGGCATTGCCGCCCTTCCCTTTATCATCAAGGAGTTACGAAACAGCGAGGGCAGTTGTCTTGCCCAGGCCAATCCCGGGGATAGGGTCTTTATGAGACCCCGGGAGTGTTTGCCGACCCTGGAAAAAAACGGTTTGCTCAGAAAAAATAAATCCTTAACCCCGGCCA
>CAZDYX010000346.1:0-256 GCA_964509775.1 uncultured Desulfobulbia bacterium
CCTCCTCCCTTGATCAGATCGGCCCCCTGACCAGGGACGTGCAAGACTGCGCCATCATGATGAACGCGATCGCCGGTTATGACCCGAAGGACTCGACCTCGGCAAACCGGCCCTGCCCGGATTTTACCGATGCCATGCAAGACGGCCTTAACGGGATGAAGATCGGTATTCCCCGGGAGTATTTCGTGGACGGTCTTTCCCCGGACGTGGAGCAGGCGGTGCGCGCGGCCCTGCAGATTCTTGAAGAGGCCGGGGC
>CAZDYX010000346.1:266-4306 GCA_964509775.1 uncultured Desulfobulbia bacterium
GTTTCTCTGCCCCATACCCGCTATTGTGTAGCCGCCTATTACATCATTGCCCCGGCCGAGGCGAGTTCGAACCTGGCCCGCTACGACGGGGTAAAATACGGTTTCCGGAACGAGTCGGCCCAGACCCTGTTTGACATGTATCGCCAGACCCGCTCCCAGGGATTCGGACCGGAGGTGAAGCGCAGGATCATTATCGGCACCTATGCCTTGTCATCAGGATATTACGACGCCTTCTATAAAAAGGCCTCTAAGGTGCGCACCCTGATCATCAACGATTTTAACCGGGCCTTTGCTACCTGCGACGTCCTTGCCTCTCCGGTGACCCCAACCCCGGCCTGGCCGATCGGGGAACTGCTCAATGACCCCTTAAGCATGTATCTTTCGGACATCCTGACTATTTCGACCAACCTTGCCGGGCTGCCGGGGATTTCGGTTCCCTGCGGGTTCGGAAACCGGGGGCTTCCCATCGGCCTTCAAATCCAGGCCGACCATTTTGCCGAAGAAAAAATTCTGAAGGCGGCCTATAATCTGGAGCAGCGGATCAGCGTTCGTGACCAGGGAACAACGGGAGAACATACATATAAATCAGGTGGATAGTCTGTAGGTGTTTAGGTGGATAGGGGGGGGATAACCATGTGAGATTGCACAAAGCTCAGAGCATTTGAACTGGCCGAAACTTTTAGAGACCGAAAAGGTGTTGGGGTCCTTGATTTGTTCTTTGCGCAGTCCTAACAGACTACAGTCTAAACAACCTGAGTAGTTACTAATAAAGGGATATTGTCTTGAAGCTTCATGTTGCGCCATATATCGAAAGCCTGGTGCCCTATCCGCCGGGAAAGCCCATCGAGGAACTGGAACGGGAGTACGGGATCAGCGGTTCCATCAAACTTGCCTCAAACGAAAACCCCCTGGGTCCCTCGCCCAAGGCGGTTGCCGCCATCTCGGCGGCCTTGACCAGTCTCCACCGCTACCCCGACGGCAGCGGCTATTATCTCAAGGAGGCCCTGGCCCCAAGGCTCGGCGTAAGGCCGGACGAGATCGTGCCGGGCAACGGCTCCAATGAGATCATTGAACTCCTGACCACCACCTTCCTCAATGTCGGCGGCGAGGTCATCACCAGTCATCCCACCTTTCTGGTCTATCAGAAGATGGTGCAGGCCCGGGGCGGAATCAACCGGGTGGTGCCGCTGAAGGACATGCGCCATGATCTTGACGCCGTCATAAAGAAGATAACCCCGAGGACCCGGCTCATCTTTCTGGACAATCCCAACAACCCCACGGGTACCGCATTTTCCGGGACCGAGTTTGGCGAGTTCCTAAAAGAGGTCCCGGAACATGTCATGGTGGTCCTTGACGAGGCCTATGTGGATTTCATGGACCCTAAGATCCGGTTCGACCCCGTCCCCTTTCTCAACGGCCCCACCCCGGTAGTGGTGCTGCGAACCTTTTCCAAGGCCTATGGCCTTGCCGGGTTACGGATCGGCTATGGTCTCATGGCAACCGGGATCGCCAACCTTCTCAACCGGGTGCGCCAACCCTTCAATGTGAACACCCTGGCCCAGGTGGCCGGGCTCGCCGCCCTGGGCGACCATGAGCATTATGAAATGACCCTTAACATAACTAAAAAAGGCATCCGGCAACTCCGGGAAGGGGTGGAGCGGCTCCGCTGCCGGGCCTTCCCCACCCAGACCAATTTCTTTCTGGTGGATGTGGGCACAGACGGCCGGAAACTCTACCAGGCCCTGCTCGCCAAGGGGGTTATCGTGCGGCCCATGGAGGCCTATGGCTTCCCCAACTTTATCCGGATCACGGCCGGGCTGCCTGATGAGAACGCCCGACTCCTTGCGGCCCTGGCAGAGGTACTGAACCAATGACGGACCCATCCCCAATCATAACCATCGACGGCCCCTCAGGCTCGGGAAAAAGCACCATCAGCCGGCTTCTGGCGACAAAACTCGACTTTACCTATCTTGATACCGGCGCCATGTACCGGGCCGTGGGACTTAAAGCCATACAAACCAACACCGATTTCCAGGATGAAGCGGCCCTGCACCGTCTCCTTGCCGATCTCGACATCACCCTGGTCCCCGACGGGGAAGAGACCCGGGTATATCTGGACGGCCGGGATGTGACCCTGGCGATCCGGACCCCGGAGATGAGCATGATTGCATCGGAGATTTCTGCCCGGCCCCTGGTCCGGGAAAAACTGACCGTTCTCCAGCGTGAATTAGGGAAAAAGGGTCGGATGGTGGCCGAAGGCCGGGACATGGGTACCGTGGTCTTTCCCGATGCCCGCCATAAATTCTACCTCGACGCCACCCCGGAGGAACGGACGGACCGGCGGCACAAACAGCTCCTGGAAAAGGGAATCGTGACCGATTATCAGGAGCTGTTGGCCCAGATTATAAAACGGGACCACGACGACAGCACCCGGGACCATGCCCCTTTGAAACCCGCCCCTGATGCCGTGAAAATTGATTCCTCGCATATGGATATTGACGGTGTAATCGCCTTTATTTTTAATCGGATCCATGATAACCTTGGCAAAAGGGGGTGAACGTATGGCTAGAGAATTGAGGACGTTTAAACGGCGGCATCTCATTTATTATCTTGAGGTGATTGATGCCGAATCCAATCAAATTTTGGGCCATCTGGTCGATCTGACCCCGAAGGGTCTCATGCTGATCAGCAAGGAACCCATAGAGAAGGGAAGGGCCTTTTCCCTGCGCATGAAGCTGCCGGAGGACATTGTCGATGAGCCGCATCTGGAGTTTCATGCCAAAAGCCTCTGGACCGGTAAAGACATTAATCCGGATTTTTATGATACCGGCTTTGAGGTGATCGACCTGCCTCCGAGGGCCAAGGAATTCATCCAACATCTTATCGAACAGATGGGTTTTTCGGACTAACCCCCATGCCCTGTGGGCATAACGAACAATGAAAATGGAATTCAGAAGTCAGGATTCAGAATTCAGAATCAGAAATAGAGAGCCTCGCGAGCCCTCTCCTGGCTCCTGAATCCTGGATTCTTCATTTTCATATAAAGACTTTTCAAACACTCCCTTTTAAATGATCCCATGGACAGGCCACAGGGCCTGCAAGGCGCTCTATGATCTCTTCCGACCTGCGCCGGACCGTGCAACGCAATTGCGATCTCTCGGACTCCCTGCACAGCGGCATCTATACCATCTGCACCCTGGTACTCAAGCTCAGGAACCTATTTAAGTGGGAACATAACATCGAGCCCTGGGATGAACCCGAGTCCGCACAGGTACTGGATTGGATAGCCGCCAAGGAGGACTACTGGGAAACCATACGGGACCAGGCCTATGCCCCCTTGCCCATCAAGGGGCGGCTCTTTGATCCCTACGAGGTGCAGGCCATCAATGAGGCCCTTCTCCCCATGGGTCTTTTTTACGGTGCGGGCCTGGGCCGGTCCATGAAGCCCATTTTTTTTCTTGCCGAGCAACAGGAGGAAAAAACCGTGGAAGGCGCGCCCACGGTCATCCTGGATAAAGAAACGGCCCGGGAGCTGGCCTGGCCCTTTGCCATGCTCCAGGAGGGAATCATCTATATCCGCCGCCAGCCCCTCCGGTTCTATCTATGGGACCAGATCCAGGAGGTAAGGTCCTCGGGAAAACCCGCCCTCCGGCGCGCCCTTTCCCCCTATGATCTTTACACCCCTGAAGGCAGGATCGATCGCTTCCGCCTTAAGGACAAACTCGATCATATCGTGAACGAGGAAATCCCCACCTTCATCCACCATGAGGTCGGCGAACTGCAAGACAATACCATAAGCCGTGAGCTCTTCCAGGCCATTGTCTCCTCCTTCCCCCATTCCCCCGTCGAATATGTGGCCCGGGCCATCAAGGATGTCCTGGCCGACACCCACCCGCACGGCCTCCTCGGATATGTAGTGACTCGAAAGAAGGAAAGTTCCCTGGGATTTTATACGGCCTTTTTAGACGGCCTACGCAAGATTCTCTTTCCCGAGATCGAACCGGCCGCACAGCAGTTCTGGATCGACGGCGACTGGCAGG
>CAZDYX010000347.1:0-4303 GCA_964509775.1 uncultured Desulfobulbia bacterium
TGTGGCGCCCTTAATAGCTTATTTATATGCTCCCCAAAATCCGTTACAATCAGGATTATTTAAGGACGTCTTTCCATGAGGTCAAATTATTTCACTAGGTGGATTTCCAGCCGCATGCCGCAGGCGGCGGCATATTTGCGGAGTGTGGCGATGGAGGGGGAGTGCCGTTCGCTCGCCACGCCGGCGATGAGCCGGGATACGGCTGGTGCTTTAGTGCCCATGCGGCGGGCTATTTCAGCTTGGGACAGTCCGGCGTCTTGCCGCGCGCGCAGAAGCTCATCGAGCAGCGTGAATTCTGGTTCCAGGCGGTCATATTCCGCCCTGATCTCCGGGTCTGCGAGCAGTTTTTGCTTGAATTCCTCATGGCTCAACATGGCGCACCTCCAGCATGCGGCGCAGCGCGGTGGCAAGTTCCGCCCGCGGCGTTCGGTTGGTTTTCTTGATAAAGCAGTGCAGCATCATGACGCGGCGTTCGACCTGGGTGCAGTAGAAAATCCGCGCTATCCCCTCGGCGCCAATGAGGCGCAGCTCGAACAGGCCATTTCCCATGGCGCGGCTGTGCGGCATTCCCAGGTCGGGGCCGAAAATTTCCATCCGGCCCGTAAGCTTGAAATACCTCGCCACTAGGGTCTTGGGCAAACTGGCGATATCATCCTGCACCTTGTCGCTATAGTAGTCGATGACGTATGGCATGATTTAATGATAACAGATTTGTTAATGCTCAACAATAATTGTTTGACGACATAATTGTTTGATGCCCCCAATCCCATGCAAGTTATTTGATTATTTAAGGACCCCCGCCCCCCACTGATTCTCATTGACATCCTTTTATTTTGTTATTACAAATAAAGTGTGATCTACGAATGGGACGAAACAAAGCGGCAGGTAAATCTCGAAAAGCACGGGCTTGATTTTGAAGACGCCAGACTGGTGTACGAAAGCCGCTATCGTTTTGATCTTCCCATTGAGCGTAACGGAGAAAAACGGTTGCAGATGTTCGCCTATGTGTTTGATCTGCTTACCGTCTTAACTCTGGTTGTAAACCAGCGCGGGGAGCGGGTGCGCTGTATCAGCTTCCGTCGCGCCCATACCGAAGAGATTGAGGTGTATCATGACTGGCTTGCCAATGAATTCAAAGACTGACTGGGCGCGTGTCCGCCGCGAGGCTGCCGCCGGGATCGAACCGGCTGTCGATTCCGATTCCCCCTGCGCTGCCGAACTGATGCGGGAGGAAATCACCCACATCAGACGAGGCAGGGCGCCAGGCAGCGGTACCAAATCATCAACCACCGTCCGTCTCGACAACGACATCCTAGCCGCCTTCAAGGCCACCGGCAAGGGCTGGCAGACCAGGATGAACCACGCCCTGCGCGACTGGCTCAAGACCCACTCTCCGGCGTAAAGCCGGTGGGGGGATGCCCTTAAAAGGCAATAAAACAGGAATGGCCCCCATCCCAGAAGGAGGGGTAACAATGGCAAGAAAAACAGGCGACTATTACGCAGAGCATATTCAATGGCTTAAAGACTCGGAGAACGCCGCCGGATACCTTAACGCGGCCATAGAAGAAGGGGATAAAGACGCCTTGCTTTTGGCGCTCCGTAAAATCGCAGAGGCTGAGGGAGGCATGGTTTGAATGTCAAACCCCAAGCTATCCGCACAGGTCGAAAAAATTTGGATTAATGTTTAATGCTTTAGTGTAATCAGAAATAGCCTGGCTGTATTCATGAATATCTTGATCACTATCACTGTGCCTTACGAAAAACTTGTTCACAAATTCTTCATGGTTAGGATGCTCTTGAGGCAAATGGATAGGCCGGTTTTTCAGTCGACAAATGACACCTTGGGTATAAGAGTACCCACGATAATAGTAGGCCACGGCGAGGTTGGGGCTCAGATCAAGGACCTTTAAGAATCCCTCGATGGCCGCATCATAGCGCTTCTTGTTGTACAGGAATCTCGCCTGGCTGAAAAGCGACGCAATCTGGCTTGGATCCGCCATGTAAGCCGGAATCTTTACACGCTTTAGTTGCCCATCCCGGATTTCCATCTCAAAACCCCAGGTTATGGCATCAGGCGAGGACCGCGATCGAAGCACCAAGTCTCGCCACGCCGTGACATCTCCCCCTTGCAACCGCATTGCAAGGGCCATAAGCTGAACACCACCCTGAATTTCAAAGCCAACATTTTTCCCTCCTACCATTAGGACTTCTTGTGGTTCCAGGGATGGAAGCTTCTCTACAGGATAGGCAGTAGAAAGATAAAATTCCGCCTTCGGCTTCTTTCCCACACCTACCAATCCCTTCGCCAACCCGGCAACCCGTGTCATTCCCCGCAGGGAGTCGATCACCTCTCTTGCCTGTGCTATAGCATCGGAATTTTCACTAAACGACCGCGAAAACTCTTCCGATGGGCGAAAGTTAAACTTATCCAAATCTGCAACTGGGTTGCCGCCCACCTCGGCATACATCACCTCGGTGAATACCCCCATCTGGAATTTTTCTAGCAATACAACATCGCCATTCTCCTCATCCGCAAACACGTTCACCCGGTTTACGATGGGATAAAACCAGAAGCGGGAACTTACTGATGTAAAGGCAGCGCCTGAGTTGCCAAGTTGCTCCTTACTCAAGTCATAGTAAATCTTCAACTTCTCAACCGGCAACCTCTCCAGACCCATGCCGATCTTTTTCATCAGCCAGTCCGCCTCGAAGCAAACCTGGCCAAAGTGGGTATTTTCTATCCCACCGAAAAAGCGCACATCCTGCTGCTTGTAATGCCGGCAGCCTTCGCGCTTTCCCGCCTGCACACAGGCATCACACGGCCGCGGGTCAATGCTGACGTCAGGATCTTTCCCCGTATGGATGAATCTTGCCCGCAGTGCCACCACCCAATCATCCAGGGTGAGGAGAGATAATTTCGGGTCCTTTTCGCCGACAAGAATCCAGTCCCCGCCCTTCTGATCGATGATCACTGCCCAGGGCTTGGTGATGCCGCCAAGGTAATAAAGGTCTGGCTGGGTTTTCCGGAAGTCCTCTCCCTGGCTGATGGCTGACTTAACCCTTTCCTGGGCCACCCGCATGGAATAGGCAATGAAGGTTTTGGTCTCTTCCTGGGCCAGGGCCGCTTCGGAGAAAAACAACCATGTTACGATCAGAAGGAGGATGAAGCCTGTGATTTTTCTTGGGGTTTGCATGCCTTTCACCACCTTTTCGGTTTTAACGATCTTTGGTTCGATCAATTACGGCACCGTAGTCGTTGTGAGCGTGCAGAAAAGGAGAAAGGGACAAAACAGGCCCTCCTGTCTAGCACCGGTTTTGGTATCGCTTTTGTTTCCGCCACTGCCGCCACTACCCATTCCGGGCATATCGCCTGTGTAAGGGACATTAATATGCTTTTCCTCAATGTCGGTGTGTAGAATAGCGCCCCCGGCTTTGGGCTCCGGCGTCGCTCCCGGAGGCAGTTGGTACGATGCTGGCTGAGCGATAGCAGCGCTGCCAAACTTATCGAGAGAGTCCAGGGGCTTGAAGGCTTTTCGGCGAGAGTCATCTGAGAAAAACTGTGGGAGCAAGTCGTCGGATTTAGATAAAGAAAATTGTGGGTTGGATTCGCTTGGCATGACGCCCACGATCCGTGTGGCGTCAATCCGTTTTGCGAGGGTTTCTACTTCGGCGTAGTTTTGAAAAGTTGGAATAGCGGAGACTTTCCATCCTGCAACGCGAAGGTCTTGAGCCATGCGGTCTGCCTGTTTGCCTGTGCCCGCCACCAAAACACGCTTGGATAATGGTGTTGCTTCCCCGGAGAGAGGCATCCGTTGGCCGGTTTTGACCATGGAAACTAGCGCGTCCGCCACAGGTAGAGGGCTGTTCGGGGAAACCCAATAGTTGGGAGTGTGTGCCCCCGACAATGATAATAGTTCGGGACGACCTTGGTTAATAGACTCAACAATCAGACTGCCAAGTCGGCCTAGTTTTGTGGCCGTGCCTTCAGGCGTTGTGATTTTTAAATCGCCACGAGAAGCTGGCTGGCCCACTAGATCCACTATGGCAACTTGGGGGCTAAGCCTTGGTATCTCTTCCCGGGCCGAGAGCCCCGTGTCAAAAGCACCCACCAACTGCACGCCCTGGTCCGCGTCCAGAAGAAACTGCAGATACTCGAGGATACTGGGCTCATCATCGACAATAGCAACTTTTATAATGGCGTAGGCCTCATCTATTTTTGGTCTCATGTGCCAGCCTTAACATGGAATGTTTCCTCATTGTAACGGATTTTGGGGAGAAGACGCTTGAAACCGAGCTGTATCGC
>CAZDYX010000348.1:0-4297 GCA_964509775.1 uncultured Desulfobulbia bacterium
TAGGTTCCTGCAAGCCACCATCCTCTAAACCTTGAACCTTGAACGTGGAACCTATTGAACCATGCCCTAATTTTTGCCTTTCGGATAACGGTCCATTAGATCCCGGGCCGCATTGATGATGGCGGCGGTATCTATGCGCGCCTTCTGGCGTAACTGCTCTTGGGTACCATGTTCGATAAAGCTGTCCGGCAGTCCTAACACCCGGACCGACAGGCGGGCAAGACCCTTACGCGCCAAAAGTTCAAGAACGGCACTCCCAAATCCGCCCTGGCGGGTATTATCCTCCACCGTCACCACCCGGCCGGTCTTAAGCGCCCACTCGGTAATGAGCTCACTGTCCAAGGGTTTCACGAAACGGGGGTTGATGACCGCGGCCTCAATTCCTAGTTTTTTAAGTCCCTCTGCCGCCTCCAGCGCCGGATAAACCCTGTTTCCCACCGGCAACAACAGGATATCATCCCCTTCCCGCAGCAGTTCTCCCTTGCCGAATGGTAACCTATTAAAGGCTGAATCGATACTCACCCCTTCGCCGTTGCCGCGCGGGTAACGGATGGCCGCCGGTCCCGGATAAAGAAGGGCGGTGTAGAGCATGTGCTTCAGCTCATTTTCATCCTTTGGCGCCATGAGGATCATATTGGGGATGAAACGAAAAAAAGAAAGATCGAATGCCCCATGATGAGTGGGGCCGTCATCGCCCACCAGTCCGCCCCGGTCAATGGCAAAGGTGACGGGCAGGTTCTGAAGACAGACATCATGGATGATCTGATCCAGGGCGCGCTGCAAAAAGGTGGAATAAACGGCCACCACCGGGAGCATCCCTTCGATGGCAAGACCGGCGGCAAAGGTTACGGCATGCTGCTCGGCGATGCCGACATCAAAGAAGCGGTCCGGAAACCTATGGGCAAATTCCATAAGGCCGGTACCAGCCGGCATGGCGGCAGAGATGGCGGCGATCCGCGGATCATGGTCGGCAAGCTCGACCAATGCCTGGCCAAAGGCCTTAGTGTAGGAAATCGGTCCGGGTGTTGATGGAAAGGACCTGCCGGTGGCGATGTCAAAGGGCCCCACCCCGTGGTAGTCCCCTGGTTTTTTTTCCGCCGGACGATATCCCTTCCCCTTGGTGGTAAGCACATGGATCAATACCGGTCCCCGGCTGAAGTCGCGAACATTCCTCAGGGTGGCTATCAGGGTTTCCAGTTGATGGCCCGGGATGGGGCCGATGTATTCGAATTTCAGGGCCTCAAAGAGCATACCCGGGGTAAAGAAGCCCTTCAGAGACTCCTCGCTTTTCTTGAGCACCTGGAGGATGTTTTCACCCACCTGGGAGAATGACTTCAGGAAGTGCTCCATCTCGCGTTTTACCCGGGTCATCGCCCGGCCCGTGAGTTTCCGGCTCAGGAAACTGGACAAGGCCCCCACATTGGGTGAAATCGACATCTCGTTGTCATTCAGGATGACTATGAGATCATTGCCCAGGTGACCGGCATAGTTTAAGGCCTCAAAGGCCATGCCTCCGGTCATGGAGCCGTCGCCGATCACGGCAATGACCCGGTTGTTGTCGCCCTTGAGAAATTTTGCCCTGGCAATGCCAAGGCTCGCGGAAATGGAGGTGCTGCTGTGGCCGGTATCAAATGCGTCGTAGGGGCTTTCATCCCGTTTGGGAAAGCCGCTGATGCCTCCCAATTGCCGCAGGGTATGAAAACGGTCGAACCGTCCGGTGAGGAGTTTATGCGCGTAGGCCTGATGCCCCACATCCCAGACAAGTTTATCGTCCGGGGTATTAAAGACATAATGGAGGGCAATGGTTAATTCCACCACTCCCAGACTGGGGGCGAGATGGCCTCCCACCTTTGCCACGGTCTCGATGATTTTTTGCCGAATCTCACCGGCCAGACTTGGCAGATCTGCCTCGGACATCAGACGCAGATCGCTTGGGCTGTGTATTTGCGAAAGCAGGGCGTAGGGTTCTTCCATGCCTGTTTGGTCTCACTTTAATATTTGCACCTAGTTAGTGCCTAAACGAAAATTCGGGTTTCACGGATATTAGGTCCTTTAGGTCCCTTGAGTCCTTTGGGAATTATGGGAATAATGGGACTTCTGGGAGTTATGGGACCTATACAAGCAAGGCTGGATCAGCTCCAACCCGACTTTCCGTTCAGGCACTAGTTAACCTGGCCTTCAGAGGTAGGTTACAGCCAAATGATCCGGCAATTTGTAAACCGAAAAATACCGGCGGCGATTTGTTTGATCTTATAGCCTGGTGTGAATGTATAAGTACGACAAAGCCAAGATGATAACATACCATACTACGGAGAGACTCCTAAAGCAATAAGGCCCGCATACTTGTAATTTTTCCCGGTGTTGTCCTTTTTCTTTATCCTATCATATTACTACTATAACTTATGGTTAATTTTTTTGCTTGACAATTTAAAATCTATGATTTAAATAACACAAGGTGTTGGAGATAAAAACTAGGCTCAGGCAGGAAATATCTATAATTTGACAACAATATGGTTATTTCCCCGGATGCAATTTCTTAACCGGACAACACTGCGTGTTGCTTAAAATTAAGCAGCAAAATTCCATCTACTGCTTACTTGAAGAAATAATCGATATCAGTACTGTCACCCCGGCGGAAGCCGGGGTCCAAAAGCTCTTGAATATTGGATTCCGGCTTCCGCCGGGGTGACGACAAAGGGCGGAACGATAGAGCACGTAATTTTGCAATCAAGCACTTCTTATCGAGCACCAAAAAAGACGCTTACTATAAACTCCCCTAAAGGTCTGCCGGACTTTTGACCGAGAGGCCGGGATTGTTCAACACATGGGTATATATCATGGTGGTGGCGACATTTGCGTGGCCCAAGAGTTCCTGCACCGTGCGGATGTCATAACGGGCCTCAAGGAGATGGGTGGCAAAGGAGTGGCGCAGGGTATGGCAGCTGACCTTTCGGTTTATGCCCGCCCGGCCAACGGCATCCTTAACGGCCTTCTGGACCAGGTTTTCGTTTATGTGATGCCGCCGCACCGCCCCGCTTCGCGGGTCCACGGAAAGGCTTTTCGCCGGAAACACATACTGCCAGATCCATTCCTTGCCGGCTTTCGGATATTTCCTGGCCAGAGCCGGCCAGATGTAGACCTCGGCGATACCCTTGCCCCGGTCAACTTCATACATGGCCTTCATCCGGCCAAGATGCTCCTGCAAGGGAACGGCGAATCGTTCCGGCAGCATGGTCACCCGGTCCTTCTGGCCCTTGCCGTCCCGCACCATGATCTGATGCCGGGCAAAATCAACATCCTTCACCCGCAGCCGCACACACTCCATGATCCGCAGGCCGCTGCCGTACAACAACCCGGCCATCAGGCCCGTGAGCCCGTCCATCCGGGAAAGAAGCGATTGCACCTCCTCCCGTGTCATGACCTCCGGCAGCCGTTGCGGGCGTTTGGCCCGGATGAACTCATCCATTTCCCCGAACGGTTTTTTAAGGACCTGGCCATAGAAAAAGACCAAGGCATTCAGGGCCTGATTCTGGGTGCTTGCCGCTACCTCCCGTTTAACCGCCAGATATTCAAGATAGGTCTTTACCGCGGTTGTAGCCTCAAGGCCACGGGGGTCGGCATAATCATTAAAGGCGATGAACCGCCTTACCCAGTCAAGGTAGGCGGTCTCGGTGCGATACGAATAATGGCGGGTCTGGATCTCGGTCCTGAGCGCCTCGACCTGGGCAGGAAATCTCCTTTCCACTTCGCCGGGAAGCACCTGGTCGCAAAATCCCCTCGGTCGGGCGGTCATCTCTTGTCCGGAACGCCCTCCGGCTGTCTTTGGTGCGGCAGACGACGTGGGCAAGGGGGCATAGCGGGGCAGGAAAATCTCGTAGAGGATCTTCAGGGCATGTCTCGCCTGACGAACCTGGTGGTCAGGGATACCCTGAGCTTGCGCCAGGTCGGCCAGAAAGGCCTCGATGTCCTTTCCCGTTCGCTGCTGCAAACGCTTTCCCGGCAAAAAAGCAGTAAAGGCCTGCACCCATTTCACATAATGCGCCGAGAGGTCCGGTCGCACCCTGTTCTCTTCCGCGCAGGCCTGAAAGGCTTTCCAGAATCTCTGCTGCGCTTCGTTTTGGGCAAGGTTCGTGTCTTTGTTCATGAAGATCCCCTTTTAAGTTTAAAGGGTTGAATTGATAATGACGTTACTATACTAGACAGAATTATCTTATAGCAATATTATTTTTCTGTCCAATACATGTTGGGGTCAAATAGGTCCCGGGAGAATAAGGTTGTTCCTTGGCAAAATATGTAA
>CAZDYX010000349.1:0-3754 GCA_964509775.1 uncultured Desulfobulbia bacterium
CAATCGCGGATGCAGCGCTTGCCGGGAAGGCAAAATATGAGGAAGACAAACAGGCGGTGTCTGACAAGGAACTGGAGGCACAACTTATCGAAACGGATGCACCGTTTATGGCGGCCAGCGAGGATGAAGGCTCATCGGCGGAAGTAAACGTTTGAGCAGGATGGCCTTTTATGGAGCCGACCAGGCTTGATGGATTTTATTTCAAGACCTTGATCATCGTTTCGGCACAGATGGATGTCGGGTTACGCTGCGCTAACCCGACCTACGAGTGGACCAAACGATGATCAAGGTCCATTTCAACCATGTGAAGGATAAAGGGAGTATATGGCAGTTAATATTACCAGTCAGATGATTAAGGATCTTCGTGATAAGACCAACGCGGGGATGATGGATTGCAAACAAGCCCTGGTCGAAGCCAATGGTGATAGGGAGAAGGCGGTTGATCTTTTAAGGAAAAAAGGCCTGGCAGTGGCGTTGAAAAGGGCCGGTCGCGCTACCACTGAGGGTGTGATCCAGTCCTATATCCACGCGGGGAATAAATTGGGGGCGTTGGTGGAGGTAAACTGCGAGACCGACTTCGTGGCCAAAACCGATGCCTTCCGTGATTTTGCCCGGGATATCTCCATGCAGATTGCTGCCGCCAACCCGATTGTAGTGAGGCGGGAAGATGTGACCGAGGAGTTGCTGAGCCGGGAAAAAGAGATCTACCGGGGACAGGCCCTGGACTCCGGGAAACCGGAGCAGATCGTGGATAAGATTATCGCCGGCAAGGTGGAGAAGTTTTATGCCGAGGCCTGTCTTCTTGAACAGAGCTATGTCAAAAATCCCGATATGAAGGTGCAGGACCTCTTAAATGAGGTGATTGCCAAAACCGGTGAGAATATCGCGATCAAACGCTTTGTCCGTTTTCAGATAGGGGAGTAACTAACGCTCATGATCAGCGATCACCCCAGATCATGAAAAGGAATTCAGAATTCAGAATTCAGGAGTCAGAATACGGTAGGGGGCGTATGGCCATATGCCCCCTACGGGGCATGTTCAGGGCGAATTCTAAATTCTGACTCCTGACTTCTGACTCCTGAATTCTATTTTCACGATAACACCCCAATCACTCTTGAAGGAGAACGGCAGGGAATGGAAGAGAGAAAATATCAGCGGGTACTACTGAAATTGAGCGGCGAGGCCTTGATGGGAGAGGCTTCCTACGGTATCAGCCGGCAGGTTCTGCTTAAGACCGTGGGTGAAATCAGTGCGCTTACCAGGATGAACATAGAGATTGCCATTGTCATTGGGGCCGGTAATATCTTCCGCGGGGTTACGGGTGCCTCGGAAGGTATGGATCAGGCCATTGGTGACAATATGGGGATGCTGGCCACGGTCATCAATGCCCTGGCCATCCAGGATGCATTGATCAGTCAAGGGCATGTGGGAGTGGTCATGTCCGCCATTGCCATGCGGAATGTCTGCGAGTCTTTTGATCGTCATCGTGCCCTTCGTTATCTGGGAGAGGGGAAGATTATTATCTTTGCCGCCGGCACCGGGAACCCGTTTTTTACCACTGATACGGCCGCAGTCCTTCGAGCCCTGGAGATTAATGCCGATGTGATCCTCAAGGCCACGCGGGTGGATGGCGTTTTCGACAAAGATCCCTTGAAACATCCGGAGGCGGTAAAATTTCCTTCCCTGACCTATTCCGAGGTCCTGGCGCGGAATCTCAAGGTCATGGACGCCACCGCAATTTCCCTGGCCAGGGACTATAATAAACCAATAGTTGTCTTTAATATGAATATTCCGGGAAATATCCTTAAGGCGGTACTGGGCGAGAATATCGGAACGCTCGTTACGGAGGGGAATACATGAACAACGCGGCGGTCGAGGCAATGAACACCAAGATGGAAAAGAGCATGGAAACCTTTAAGAAGGAATTGGCGCGGATACGTACCGGCCGGGCATCGTTGTCGATTCTCGACGGCATCTTCGTCGATGCCTATGGCTCTCCCATGGCCCTTCATCAGATGGCAAGCATGTCTATCCCGGAGAGTAGGACTATTGTTATTCAGCCTTGGGACCCGCGGCTTCTTTCCGCGGTCGAAAAGACGTTATTGAAGTCTGATCTGGGTCTTACGCCCACCAATGACGGAAAGGTGGTTCGGATTACTATTCCCATGCTTACCGAGGAGCGGCGCAAGGGACTGGTAAAACAGGTAAAAAAGATAGCGGAGGAATACAAGGTGGTCGTCCGCAATCTGCGGCGTGAGACCATTGAGGCCTTGAAAAAGCAAAAAAAGAACAAGGAAATCTCCGAGGATGATCTGTTTAAGTTGCAAGATCAGGTTCAGAAAGGGACGGACGATCACACCAAGAAAATTGACGATATCCTCTTAATGAAGGAGAAAGAGGTGATGGAGGTGTGAGCTGTCGGAACAACTTGATTTGCATAATATCCCCGTCCATGTGGCCATCATCATGGATGGAAATGGCCGCTGGGCAAAAAAGCAGGGCCTGCCGCGGATAGTTGGTCATAAACGGGGGGTGCGGATAGTCAAAGAGATTGTTGAGACGGCAAACGATATCGGGCTTAGGGTCCTTACCCTGTATGCCTTTTCAACGGAAAACTGGAAGCGGCCGGCCATTGAGGTAAAGGTCCTGATGGTCTTGCTCAGAAATTTTCTTAAAGACGAACTTGCCAATCTGGTCAAGAATAATGTTCGTTTCTCGGCCATCGGGCAGATTGAAAGGTTGCCCCGCGAGGTGCAGGAGATCGTTATGCTGGCCACCAAGGCAACCAGCGCCAACGCCGGTTTACGGCTTAATGTGGCCTTGAGTTATGGGGGTAGAAGCGAGATAGTGCGGGCCGCCCAGCTTTTGGCTAAAAAATGCCTTTCCCGGGAACTTAGGATCGACGACATTACCGAGGAGTCTTTCGGCGCTCACCTCTACACGGCTGGACTCCCGGATCCGGACCTCCTGATTCGAACCGGGGGCGAACACCGGTTGAGCAATTTTTTGTTGTGGCAGCTTTCCTATGCCGAATTATATGTCACCGAGATCCAATGGCCGGATTTCCATCGTGAGAATTTTTTAGGGGTCTTATTGGAGTTTCAACGACGCGAACGTAGGTTCGGGAGAATAAGCGAACAGTTGAAGTAACTACTCAGGAGTCAGGAGTCAGAATTCAGGAGTCAGAATGAGGAAGCAGGCGTCGACATTTCAAGACTTGCTGGTGTGGCAAAAGGCCCACCTGTTTGTGCTTGCGGTTTACCGTTTATCCGGGACATTCCCCAGATCAGAACTCTATGGTCTGACGTCTCAATTTCGCCGTGCCGCCGTCTCAATTGCCTCGAACATTGTTAAATCAGTTGCTGGAAGAGGTCAGCAGACTACTGGAGGCGTATTCACGTAGCATTCTGAATTCTGACTCCTGAATTCTGACTCCTGAGCTGTTACCAGTTGAGACCGTCTTCATCCTGACTTATCATCATTTTTTGCCGTGGATATAAAAAGGCATGTTACCGGCCTGTTTTTGGGAGTGGGATGGATATTGCTCCTGACCAAGGGCTCCTATTTTCTCTTGTGGTTGGTCTTGTCAATATTGGGTTGTATCGCCCTTTTTGAATATGCCAACATAGTATTTTTGCGGCAGGGCAAAAGAGAGCAAATATTAAGTATCGTTTTGGGACTTTTCCCAATAGGTGCCGCCTATTCCGGCAAAATGGAGATGGTCGCCGCCGGCCTCTTTTTTGCCTTACTCTCG
>CAZDYX010000349.1:3764-4013 GCA_964509775.1 uncultured Desulfobulbia bacterium
TATTATTATTCCGTCCTGGAAAATGCCCTGGAATTTATCCTGCGCCTGGGGTTTGGCGTGCTGTATGTGGGATTTTGCCTTGCCCATATAGTACTGGTTGCCGCCCGCGAAGACGGCGGAACATGGCTTTTGTTTCTTACCGTGGTAACCGTGGCCTCTGATACCGGGGCCTATTACATTGGCCGGGCACTGGGGACACGAAAGCTTTGCCCGGCGGTGAGCCCCGGCAAAACAGTGGAGGGCCTGATC
>CAZDYX010000349.1:4023-4291 GCA_964509775.1 uncultured Desulfobulbia bacterium
TGGTTGCCGGGGTTATTGCCATTGCAATCGCCTCCTTTTTTAAGTTAGTTGCCGGGGGCATTACCCCCTCCCTAATATTCTGGGCATTTATCCTGTCGGGCATATGTGTGTGGGGGGATCTTGCTGAGTCGGTGCTTAAAAGGGCTGCCGGCGTCAAGGATTCCGGGGCGTGGCTCCCTGGTCATGGCGGTATCCTGGACCGCGGGGACAGTATGCTCCTGACCTCACCCCTGCTTTACTACCTCCTTTATTTTGGTGCCCTGTAACT
>CAZDYX010000350.1:0-4205 GCA_964509775.1 uncultured Desulfobulbia bacterium
ATTTTCTTTATTATTGGGAACAACTTCAGAAGGGAGGAAAAATCTCATGCCGTATGTCAATATCAGGGTTGCGGGCAAGCTAAGTCGAGAGCAAAAGGAAGAAATATGCCGGGGAGTGACCGAGGTCATCGCCACGGTCGCCCAAAAGCCAAAGGAGACCATACTCATATTTATTGATGAAGTCGACCATGAAAATATCGGTTCGGCCGGAAAACTGTTGAGATAGGTGGGCATATTGGAAAGGCTCAAGGCCCGTCTCCAGGAATTGCGGGACCAGCTCAATTACCACTCCTTCCGTTATCATGTCCTCTCTGATCCGGTCATCTCGGACGGCGAATACGACCGCCTTTTCGAGGAGTTGCTGGATATTGAGAAGGCGCATCCCGACCTGATCACCCCTGATTCGCCCAGCAGCAGGGTGGGTGCCCCGCCCCTCTCCTCCTTTGGCTCGGTGACACACCGCTTTCCCATGCTGAGCCTCGAAAATGCCTTTACCGAACAAGACCTCCTTGATTTTGAGCTCCGGGCCCACCGATTTTTAAAGGACCCCACCCCCTTTGAATATATGGCCGAACCTAAGATGGATGGTATGGCCGTGGAGCTCGTTTACGAGGATGGCATACTGATTCAGGGTTCCACCCGGGGGGACGGCCGGACCGGCGAGGATGTCACCAATAACCTGAAGACCGTCAAGTCTATTCCCTTGAGGCTGCAACCTGATCTATCCGCCCATCTTCTTTCCAGCCGTTTTGAGGTGCGGGGAGAGATTTTTCTCACCATTGCCGGATTCCGGGCCTTAAACGAACAGCGCCTTGGCCAGGGGGAACCCCTATTTGCCAACCCCAGAAATGCCGCGGCCGGGTCATTGCGCCAACTTGACGCCGGCATCACGGCCCAAAGGCCCCTTGATTTCTTTGCCTATGGCATAAGCGATCCATCCATGGTGTCGTGCTCCTGCCAGTTCGAGCTCCTTAACCTGCTGCGCAATCTTGGCTTTAAGGTGAATCCGCACACCGTCCTTTGTAAGGATATGGCAGAGGTCATTGCCCATTATCATTATTTTGAGTCTATCCGGCACCATCTGGCTTATGAGATAGACGGGATGGTGGTCAAGATCGACGTATTTGCCGTCCAGCAGCGGCTGGGCAATAAGGCCAGAAGCCCGCGCTGGGCAGTGGCCTATAAATTTGCCACCACCCAGGCCACCACCAGGATGCTCGGGGTGGAATTCCAGGTGGGCCGCACCGGGGTAATTACCCCGGTGGCCAAGCTTTCGCCGATTGCCATCGGCGGGGTCATGGTGAGCCGGGCAACCCTTCATAATGAAGATGAGATAAGGCGTAAGGACCTGCGCCTGGGTGATCTGGTTCTGGTGCAGAGGGCCGGGGAGGTCATCCCTGAGGTCATAAAGCCGATTGCCGATGTTCGGGATGGCACTGAAAGTCCGGTCATGATGCCCGGTCATTGTCCGGACTGCGGTCACTCCCTCATCCGCCGGGAAAACGAGTCCGCCATTCGTTGTCCCAACCCCGCCTGTCCGGCGCAACAGTTGCGAACCCTCATCCATTTTGCCAGCAAGGCAGGCATGGATATCGAAGGCCTGGGCCGCAAGCTTATGGAACAACTGGTCGCCGAGGGCCTGATCCGAGACCTGCCTGATATCTATGCGCTTAAGGCTGCGGATCTTTCCGGACTGGAAGGATGGGGGGAGAAATCGGCCCAAAACATTGTCCAGGCCATCCAGAAAAGCAAGAAGACCCCTCTTTCCCGCTTTCTCAATGCCCTGGGTATCCGGCATGTGGGCGAGGTGACTGCCCAGCTTTTGGCCCAACACTTCCATGATCTTAAGGCAATACGCACGGCAACGGAATCCGAGTTCCTCGTTGTTGAAGGCATAGGCGAGCAGGTGGCGCTAAGCGTTTATCAATATTTTCATGATCCGCTCAACCAGGAGATGCTGGACCGGTTTTTATCCCTGGGACTATGTATTGAACAGCCGGCATTAAAGGGCGAGGCAGCATTATTAGCCGGCGCAATGGTTGTTTTCACCGGCTCCCTCGTTGGTCTTTCCCGGGCTCAGGCCAAGGCCAGGGTGAAGGAATTGGGTGGCCAGGTGGCCTCGGCTATCAGCAAAAAGGTCACCCTTCTGGTGGCCGGCGAAAACCCGGGCAGCAAGCTTGAAAAGGCAAGGGAAGCAGGAATAACCATTATAGGCGAGGAGGATTTCCGCCGATTGGTGTCATTATAACGTCTGGAAAGGGCTAGTCTTGTGGCAAGTAAAAGGGTGCGGGTTATCGTTGAGGGCAGGGTACAAGGGGTTTTTTTTCGCTCCTACACCCAACAGATGGCGCAAAAACTTGGCCTCGGAGGATGGGTGCGAAACCGGCCGGACAGATCGGTGGAAAGCGTGGTGGAGGGGGAACAGGGCCGGGTGGACCAGATGATCCGGTGGTTTTACCAGGGGTCCCCCATGTCCAGGGTAACCGGCATAAAGGTCACTTGCGAGGAACCAACGGGTGAATTTTGCGAGTTTGAAATCCGCTACCATTGAATAGAGCAATCTTATGAACCCCATTCGAATAGTGTGTCCGGAGTGCGGCAATGATACGGAGTTTTACGAGGTGGCCGAGGGAGTGGTGATCACGACCCGCTATCTCCAAAACGAGGACGGAAGTTTCTCTCCGGCCGGAGATGAATCCCAGGTGCTTGGCGAGATAAGTTTTTTTTGCGGTGAATGCAATGCCGATCTTTCCCAATTCCAACAACGTTTTCTGGAAATGCTTTTCTAAATATTTGCGAGGGGGGTCCATTGGCGGAAGAAGGGCGCATCATTACGGATAACGGATCATTACGGATCCTCTATCATGACCTTGGCAAAGGGGATGCGGTGGTCTGTCGGTTAAGCTTCAAGCCAGCCGAGGAATACCTCCTCGTTGACCTCATGGCGCGCGGGGTGCACCTCTTTCCTCCGGCCCGGGCCCAGATCGCCAGCCGTTCCAAGGTCTTTCAGACCGTCATCTTCGCCCCTTTCATGCTCCCCCATACCCTGGTGGCGAGAGACCATCATGATCTTATCGAGGCGATCGGGCTTTATTCCAAGGAGGGTATTGACCGGGTCGTCACCAAGCATGACCGGAAAAATGCCGGTATGGGTATTCATCTCTGGTCCTCTCTTGAGGAGGTCTATGCCCAAGCATCTTTCGGTGTCATCCCCTACCCCTTTGTCGTGCAGCCCTTTATCCCGGGATGCCGGGATATACGGACTATATTTCTTGGTAATTATGAAGAGGCGTATGAACGTCGCAATCCGTATAACTTTCGCAACAATTTGCACTTCGGTGGTCAAGGCGCGGTGCATCAGTTGACCGGGGAAGAAAGGGACATATGCAAAAAGGTCATGACCAGGGGTGATTTCCCTTTTGCCCATGTGGACCTTCTCGTTACACCGGATCACCGAACCTATCTTTCCGAGATCAATCTCCGGGGTGGGCTTAAGGGGGCTAAAATAAAGGGGGAAGGGTATCTGACCCGCTTAAAGACCATTTATGATCAGCAAGTGGCCTATTACATAGCGCGGCCAACGGCCGCAGTGGTCAGTGAACAGTGAATAGTGAAAAAACAGGTCAAACATTCTTGTCGCGTTGGCGGAGCGGCTTTTTGTGAGGCCAACAAAAAAGGGAAGAAGGTATAAACCTTCCTCCCTTTTTTGGGTAAGACATTTTCCTTTTTTGGATCAAACGCAGCCTGTCGGTTTCGGAAGGCCTGCCATTTTGCAAGCTCCCTTCCCAGGTCCAGATGGGAACAACTCATAGATTTTTTTCAAGGGATAACCGGTGGTCTTGGACAAAATTCGTACCATCGGGGCAATGCCGTTTTTCTTGTAGTAGTTGAATAACCTTCCAGTGATCATCACCCATGGTTTCAATCCCTTCCAGTTTCTTCACATAGTCAACCCACTCATTACTCCACTCTTCCATGCCCTTTAACAAGAATCCGTCTTCATCGACCTCAAATGTCTTTCCGCCAAATTCAACTGATGCCATGCTTCTCCTCCTCCTTAATTGCTTGAGATGTTTTTTCTTCCCTTTGGTGAAAATAATCTCACTATTACTATAGGACCATTTCTTTGTCAAGTGACCATATCAAAATATTTCGTAACTACTCAGGTCGATAGTCTGAAGGGGTTTAGCCTGTTAGCAATAGAG
>CAZDYX010000351.1:0-4164 GCA_964509775.1 uncultured Desulfobulbia bacterium
ATCATCCGGCAGGGGGATTTGACGGAGATGGAAGTTGACGCCGTCGTCAATGCGGCGAACAACGATTTGCAGTTGGGCGGCGGCGTCGCGGGCGCCATCAGAAAAAAAGGCCTTGATCAAAGGGGTTTTTCCCTAATTGAACTCTTAATCGTCATGATTATCCTGGGGCTCCTTGCCTCCCTTGTGGGACCAAAACTGTTCGGAAAGCTTGGAATGGCCAAGCAGAAGACCGCCAAGACCCAGATAGAGATGCTTATGACCACCATGGATGCCTATCGCCTGGATGTGGGCCGTTACCCCAGCCAGTCCGAAGGCCTTGATTCGCTGACTAAAAATCCGGGAGTGGATAGGTGGGCAGGACCATATCTCGCCAAGGAGGTGCCCAAGGATCCCTGGAACAATGAGTATCACTATCAAAACCCCGGCGAACATGGCGAGGTGGATATCTTTTCCTATGGCGCGGATGACAGGCCTGGGGGTGAAGACGAGGATGGCGATGTGGGGAGCTGGTAACGGACAGATTGAGGCCAACTGGTTCTCCTCCGTGATTTTTTTTAAAAAACTAATGTGATCTGCTCAATATGCAGAGCCTCCAAGAGGTGATTATGAGATGCTGGTTGCAATTGGCGCTGTTAGTATTTGTTCTTTGTGGAACCTTTGACAGGGGTGAAGTTTGGGCTCAAGATGGAGACGGATACCCGGATGACGAGTCCCAGGTGAAGCAAGTTAATAATTCCGGGCAAATGACCCCCGCACAGGTCCAGCAGGCCTTGCAATCCGGTCAGTTAACTCAGGAGCAGATTCAGTTATGGCTTAGTAACGGCCAGATACCCACTGAGCAAACCCAACAAGGCGTCAGGGAAATAGAAGGTTGGGGTATGAGCGAAATGGAGAAGGCCAAACAGGCCGGACTCACACCTGCCCAGATAGACGCCGAATTAAAGAAGCTTGAACAACAAAAAGGGGGGAAAGGTACAAAGAAATCAAAGCGTAAGGGACTTTATGAGCAACAAGAGCCGGAAAAACTTACGGCTGAAGAAGCAGAAAAACTTACGGCTGAAGAAAAAGAGATGCTGAGAGCCGTTCTATTCTTCCCAGAAAAGAAGGACCTGTTTATTCGGGTGTTTGGCCGTGACTTTCCGGAACTCAATTTTTTCGGCCACGAACTTTTTACCGGTACTCCTAAAGCCTTTGCACCCTTGAAGGATATACCCGTGTCTAATGATTATCTTATCGGGCCGGGTGATACGGTCAAGATTCAGATGTGGGGGCGTATTGATGCCTCCTATACCCTGGATGTGGATCCCGAGGGGGTGATCAACTTTCCCAAACTCGGCCCCATAACTGTTGCCGGACTCACCTTCCAGGAGATGAAGGATCAAATCACCCGACAGGCTGAGGCGATCACCGGGGTCAATGTCAACATCTCCATGGGCAGGCTCAAGACTATTCAGGTCTTTGTGTTTGGTGAGGTAAAACGACCCGGATTGCAAACCGTAAGCTCGCTCGCAACAGCGGTTCATGCCCTGCTCATGTCCGGGGGGCCCACGGTAATAGGTTCCTTGCGTAAAGTGGAGCTGAGACGACAAGGACATACCATCTCGACCCTGGATCTCTATGATTTTCTCTTGAAGGGTGATATTTCTACGGACAGCCGGCTTATGCCCGGAGATGTTATTTTCGTTCCCAAGACCGGGCCCCTGGTCGCAGTAACCGGCAATGTCAAACGACCCGCCGTCTATGAGACCAAGGCTGAGCAGACCCTCGAGGGAGTATTAAAACTTGCCGGCGATCTTTCCCCTCGGGCCTATAACCAGCGGCTTCAAATCCAACGGGCCGCGGCCAACAAATTAGAAGTGATCATGGACATTCCGTATACCGATATGCAACGTTACGAGAAAACAACCCTTGCAGATGGCGATATTGTCAATATCTTTTCAATAATGCCATCCGTGGCCAATGCTGTTTATCTCTATGGCAATATCAAACGGCCGGGGGAATATGCCTACAAGGAAGGTCTGCGTCTGCGTAACCTGATTCCGGATGTCGAAAGTCTGGAGATGGATAGCTTCTATGATTATGCCGTGATCAAACGATATCATCTGGAAGACATGACCTCCGAACTCATTGCCTTTGACCTGGGGAAGCTTCTGAGTAGCAACTCCAAGGATTTGGACATTGCCCTAAAGCCACTCGATGAGGTCTATGTCTTTAATAAATGGGCCTTCCAGGATAAGCCATACGCTACGATTGAGGGAGAGGTTCGTCAACCCGACAAATATGAAACTATTGATGGCAGAGAGGGCCGTCAACCCAGCAAATATGAAACTATTGACAACAGAGAGGGCCGGCAACCCAGCAAATATGAAACTATTGACAACAGAGAGGGCCGGCAACCCAATAAATATGAAACTATTGAAGACAGAGAGGTGCGTCAACCCGATAAATATGAAACTATCGACAACAGAGAGGTACGTCAACTCAACAAATTTGAAACAATTGACAACAGCGGGGGCCGGCAACCCAGCAAATATGAAACTATTGATGGCAGAGAGGTGCGTAAGCCCAGCAAATATGAAACTATTGACAACAGAAAGATTCGTCAACCCGACAAATATGAAATCATTGAGGGCAGAGAGGGCCGTCAACCCAGCAAATATGAAATTTTTGACGGCATGCGGGTCTCCGATCTTGTTTTTAAGGCTGGCAACCTCAGCCGGAACGCCTCCTTGGGATTGGCCCATCTCTACCGGACCGACCCGCGAACAAAGGAAGTCACCATCCATTTTTTCAACCTGGAAAAGGCCATGGCCGGGGATCCAGAACACAATCTCCTGCTCAAGAACCTAGACAATGTCATTATCCACAGTGTGTTGGAGTACACCCAGAAATATACCGTTGCTGCCCAAGGTATGCTCAACGAACCCGGAAAATTTCCCTACGCTATTAACATGACTGTCCGCGATCTTATCCTTATGGCCGGACATGTTAAAGATTCGGCCTTTATGGAAAAGGCTGAAATACTTCGTTTTAATATAGAGGAAGGAAAAAAGATAGAAACCGCCATACTCACGTTCAGCCCGGCCCTCGCCCTAAAGGGCGACCCGGAGCACAATATTGCCTTACAGCCGTTGGATGTCATGACCATCCAGCCAATTCCGGACTGGCGGGAGGCGATGCAGGTTGAAATAAGCGGCGAGGTCGTTTTCCCTGGCACCTATAATATCAGGAAGGATGAAAGGCTCTCTTCCGTGATCGAGCGGGCAGGGGGGTTCACGGACAAGGCCTATTTCCGGGGAACGGCCTTTACCCGTGAATCGGTGAAGTTCCAGCAGCAAAAGCGGTTGGATGAAATAACCGAACGGCTCTCCCGGGAAATTGCACAAACCACTGTGTCTGAAATGTCCACTGCTATATCCGGAGAGGCTGTGACGGCCCAAAAGGAATCATCTGCGGCCCAGACGACAATGCTTGAGCGACTGAAGGCCTTGAAGGCCGAGGGACGCGTGGTGATCAAACTTGCTCCGGGCCCGGCATTTACCGAGAGTAGCTATAATCTTGCCCTCGAAGACAAGGACAAGCTCCATATCCCGACCCAGCCTGATACGGTGGCCATATTAGGCGAGGTCTATAATCCGACCAGCATAATCTATACGTCGGACCATGCAAAGCTCGGATATTATCTTGCCCAAACCGGTGGCCCCACCGATTATGCCGAGGAAGATCAGATGTATATCCTTAGGGCGGATGGTACCGTGGAAAGTAAGGGCATGGGGAGTTACCGGTCTTTGTTTTCGTCCTTTGAAAGCTCTGTCATATATCCCGGCGACACCCTGGTGGTGCCGCCGAAACTAATCCACACCAGCATCCGCCGGGAGCTCAAGGACTGGTCCTCCATACTTTTCCAGCTTGCAGTAACGGCCGGCATCACTATTACCCAGGTGTTTCAATAAAAAAAGGGGGGCGGTTTGCGCCCCCCTTTTTTTATTGCGGAAATTTCCCTTATGGGTAAGAAACCAGGCCTAAGTCTGTCTAATCCCCCAGGGAAGGGGGATTAGTGCCCGCCACCCCAGCATCGTCAACCGGGTCACATCAAGAAATTTTTCGAGCTGTGCGGGTGGCCTAATATTCGACATTCAAACCCGCCCTGAAGGGGCATCACAT
>CAZDYX010000352.1:0-4153 GCA_964509775.1 uncultured Desulfobulbia bacterium
ACATTGAAGAAAATTGCCGGCGTGTCACTTTTATGTATTGCACCGGGTGATGAATAGGTTACGTTCGATTCGTCACCTTATACCCGTTTATTAATTAATGGTCATGGCAGGGGCCATGAAGTTTTATTCCCCTTAACCAGCGCTGACAAATTTATACTGCCATGGATTATTATGAAACATTAGGCGTCGGGAAAAAGGCCTCCCCGGAAGAATTAAAAAAGGCCTACCGTAAACTGGCCCTGAAATATCATCCGGACCGGAACGAGGGCAAGAAGGAGGCCGAGGAACGTTTCAAAAAGATCAATGAGGGGTATGCCGTGCTTTCGGACCCGGAAAAACGGCGGCAATACGACACATTAGGCGCCTCAGGCTTCCAGCAACGGTTCAGCCAGGAGGATATATTCAGGAATTCCGATATAGGCTCCATCCTGCGGGAATTTGGTCTCGATCTGGGAGCTGGTTTTGCGTCTGGTGCAAGGGGTCGCCGGATGGGGGGCAGCCCCTTTGGCGCCTTTTCCTTTCACACGAGCCCATTTGGCAGCGCCGGTCAGGGGTGCAACCAGGGATGCCGGGGTCCGGGTACGGAAGCCCCACCCATGAAAGGTGAGGACATAACCTTGGAGTTGTCGGTCAGTCTGGAAGAGGTTATGAGCGGGGCCGAAAAGACCATCTCCTTCCGCCACGAGGGACAGATAGAAAAGGTGACGGTAAAAATCCCGTCCGGAATAGAGGCGGGTAAAAAGCTCCGCATCCCCGGCAAGGGCAATCAAGCGCCCATGGGCGGAACCTGCGGCGACCTTTTTCTCGCCATCTCGGTCCTTCCCCATCCGGTATTTACCCGGGACGGAAACGACCTCATCATGGAACGGCGCATACCCTTCAGCGCCGGGGTGTTCGGCACCCAACTCACCATCACCACCCTGGACGGCAAGGATCTCGTCGTCAAGATTGCGGCCGGAATCCAGCCGCAATCCAAACTGCGATTTAGGGGGCACGGCCTGCCAGGGGGACCGCTAGGGCCGCGGGGCGATCTCTATATCCGGATTTTAATCGAGGTGCCCAAGATCGTATCGAAAAGGCAAGAGGAACTGATCCGGGAACTGGCAGCCGAAGGGCTGTAAAAAACAAGGGCTCATCGCGGATTAGTGGGAAGATGGCAAACGAATGGTGCGCATAGCGCACCCTACAAAGGCATCGAGTCACAGCTAACCAGCATGTATTCTCCAATTTCGTAGGGTGCGTTATACGCACCAATTCCAAAAAGTTGGACGTATCTCAAGGTGGTTTCCCACTAATCCGCGATGAGCCAAAACAAATTAACTGCTTTAATTGGCATGGTTCAACGTTCCCGGTTCAAGGGTTCAAGGTTAGGTTCCTGGAAGCCACCATTCTCTAAACCTGGAACCGTGAACGTGGAACCTATTGAAACATGCCCTTTAATTCGTAATTCCCAAAAGCTTACAGCATGCCCCAGCAAAAAATCGAGTTCGCCGTGACCGGCATGAGCTGCGCCAACTGCGCGGCTGCCATCGAAAAGGCCCTCCGCAAGACCCCGGGGGTGCAGGAGGCAGCGGTCAATTTCGCCACCGAACTGGTTATTGTCCGTTACCTAGCCGAAATTCTTACCCCCGAGGCCGTCAGCCAGGTCATCATAGATGCTGGTTACGGCGTTATCCTGCCCAGTGCCGAATCAGCCGAAACAGAGGATCAGGTAACCGCGGCCAGGGAACAGGAGATCAATACCCAGGCGCGCGCCTTCCGTATCGGCCTCATCCTCACCCTTCCCCTTTTTCTTTTGAGCATGGGAAGGGACGTAGGCCTCATAGGTCATTGGTCGCATGAAGCGTGGGTAAATTGGTTTTTCTTCCTTCTGGCCACACCGGTCCAGTTTTATACCGGCCTTGACTTTTATATCCACGGCCTTAACAGCCTCAAAAACCGAAGCGCCAACATGGACGTCCTGGTGGCCATGGGGTCATCCTCCGCCTATTTCTATTCCCTGGCCATCCTGATTCTGCCCGGCGCTTCCGGTCATGTCTATTTTGAGACCTCGGCAGTGATTATCACCCTGATCAAATTGGGCAAGCTCCTTGAGGCCAGGGCCAAGGGCAAGACCGGGGCCGCCATCAAAAAGCTCATGGGCCTCGCCCCGAAGACCTGCCTGGTGCTCCGGGGTGAAGTCGAACAGGAAATACCCCTTACCGAGGTAAGAAAGGGCGATATTATCATTGTCCGACCGGGCGAAAAAAATCCGGTGGATGGGACGATTCTTAATGGCCATGCCGCCGTGGACGAGGGCATGCTCACGGGTGAGCCCATACCCGTGGACAAAAAACCCGGTGATGTGGTGTTCGGCGGCACCGTGAACATGGACGGGCTCATCCGAATTTGCGCCACCAAGGTCGGCAGGGATACGGCCCTGGCCCAGATCATCCGCCTGGTCCAGGAGGCGCAGGGAAGCAAGGCGCCCATCCAGCGGATAGCAGACCAGGCCGCCGCGGTTTTCGTGCCGGTGGTAATCGGGGTCGCCCTCCTGGTTTTCGCCCTGTGGTGGATGATGGGCGGCGAGTTTGTCCCGGCCCTGATCCGCCTGGTGGCAGTATTAGTCATCGCCTGCCCCTGCGCCCTAGGCCTTGCCACGCCCACGGCCATCATGGTCGGAACCGGCAGGGCCGCCGAATACGGCATCCTGTTCAAGTCGAGCGAGGCCCTGGAAAAGGCAAACCGGATCACCACCGTGGTCATTGATAAGACCGGAACCCTCACTATGGGCAAACCCTCGGTCTCTGATCTCGTGGCTATTGGGCAGGCCGGCCGTGCCTACCGGCAGGCAGGCAATGTAGAACAGGTTCTGGCCCTGGCAGCAGCCGCGGAGAGGGGCTCGGCCCATCCGGTGGCCAAGGCGGTGGTGGAGGCGGCAAGGGCACGGGAAATACCTGTTCCCGATGCCCACTCCTTTAAGACCATTGCCGGCCAGGGGGTGGAGGCACAGATCCAAAATAGCCTGATCCGAGTGGGAAAACCGGCCTGGATCAGGGGGCTTAACATATCGCTCGTTGCCCTGGAAAAGGACCTTCGCTTCCTTGAGGAACTGGGCCGGACCGTGATCGTGGTGGTCAGCGAGAATGAGGCCATGGGTCTTCTCGCCCTTTCAGACCAGCTCAAACCATCTGCGGCCGGGGCCATAAAGGCCCTTGCCGGACTTCATATCGAGACCATCATGCTTACCGGCGACAACGAGCGGGCCGGCCGCCAGATCGCCGATCAATCCGGGATTGGCCGGGTCATCGCCGAGGTTCTGCCCGCTGAAAAGGCGAATGTGGTGCGCGGCCTCCAGAAGGAAGACCGCCTGGTGGCCATGGTGGGAGACGGGATCAACGACGCGCCGGCCCTCGCCCAGGCAGACGTGGGAATCGCGATCGGCACCGGCACCGATGTGGCCATGGAGGCGGCGGAGATCACCCTCATGTCCGGGGACCTCATTGGTATTCCCAGGGCCATTACCCTTTCTCGGGCCATCATGCGGGTCATCAAACAAAACCTTTTCTGGGCCTTTTTCTATAACATTCTTCTGATTCCCATTGCTGCCGGCGTCCTGCACCAGGTGTCATTCCTGCCCGCAATCATCCGCGATCTTCATCCCATACTCGCGGCCCTTGCCATGGCCTTTTCAAGCGTCAGCGTCGTCACGAACAGCCTGCGCCTTTATAGAATCCGGCTGTAGCCCACATTCCACACCCTTTTCGGCAGTGAGTCGGCTAATTTTTTATTGAGGTTAAGGAGGCGGATGCGTGGTAATAAAGATCGCCTCAGTGAGGCCGAGAGCCTTGAGATAAGCTTGCTGTGTGAGGGTTAGTGGTTTTTTCAGTACTCGGGTTTGACCAACCTTATCAGCGAGATGGAGAACGGCAAGCGGACTATCGGCTAAGGAGCGGACAAGAAGGCTTGCCGATGTACTGCACTGCGACTATCGCCGGCTGCTATAATCTTCAGCATGCAAAAACATCGGGGACAGCCCATTATTAAAGAGTTCCCCAGATAAAGAGGAGCAGGAGGTTGGCATAAAGGTCGGCCAGGAGGTCGTCGAGGACGATGCCGATTCCGCCCTGGACCCGCTGGTCAATCAATCCGATCGGGAAGGGTTTCCAGATAT
>CAZDYX010000353.1:0-4142 GCA_964509775.1 uncultured Desulfobulbia bacterium
CGTTTCGGCTAAAATAACAGCAAAGTTCGAACTTGCAAGGGTAAATTTTTTTTCGGGAGGCCCTCCCGACCGGGATTGGGACCATGGCCGCAACAGGTCTAATCGGATATTTACAAAATCCTATATCCGTTGTCAGAGGTTCATACAGGCAGGATTTTTTTATGCCCCTTGAAGGGACGGATGGATATTAGCCGTGGGCAGGCCCACGGAATCAACGGAATCAAAGGACACACAAGGCAGCGCCCCGGTAGGGCGCAGCATGCTACGCCCTACCATGGCCGAAACGATGATCAAGGCCGGACATGTTGATGTAATTACCCATGCCTATCCGGATGTTGCCCAACAAACCACGTCGGGTCATTTCTGTCTCGAAAGTGGGGCGGTAACTCCCTTCTCCGGGTAAAATGCTGGCAGTATCGCAGCCCGTGGGGCGAATTAGGCCACTTTTATGAGACGCGCCGCAAGCTGTGTGCAACATCCGGATAGGCATGTTATTACCTTTCCCGCGCCCCTCCGGGGCGCTACGAAATTATCGCGCCTTTGTTCCGGGGGCTGCCGCGTTGCGGCCGCCCCCGGCTAATATCCATCCGCCCCTTCAGGTCGGAGAATCGGAACTTAAGACCTCAAGGCCTTTCAAATAGTCCGCGTATTGAATGGGCGCCTCGATTCCGAACTCAGCCAGAAGATCGATCGCTTCTAATACCGAAACCTCCAGTTTTTCCGCCAAGGACCCGAGGGAGAGCTTCCCGGCCCGATATTGCCTCAGCATGACGAATTCCCAGCCGTAGTTGATGAGTTCCCTGGCAACCGAGGACTTCTCCTTCTGTTCGATGCGGGAAAGTTCATCAAGTTTTTTCATCTCGGATTTCTTCAGTCTCAGGCTAATCACACTCATAAGCGAACCCCCTTTATGCGTCGAGCCGCATCTTCGATGATCCGCCCCTTGTACCTGCCGTATTCAGACAACTGATCAAGTTTTTCCAGCGCAACTTCACGATAGAGGCGGTTCATTCCGGCAAGATGAATCAAAAAATGAATCGCGGTCAAAAACGGTCTGCCAACCACCTTTCATGCCTTTATCGTCGGTCCATCGTCAACCGCTAGAGGGACGGCGAGATCTATCGAAAGGGCGAGGGCCTCGGCCTCGCCGGCATGAAGTCTGAAATCCCCCTCAAGTTTCCGCGCCAACTCACGCCGAACCTGCTTGACCTCGAGTCCGGCCTCATGAATAAGGAGCCGCGCAAGCTCGGCATCAGGGGTTTTTTTGACCAGGACCTCTTGCCGCACCTGCTCCGGAATGAAGGCACGAATTTCCAGACATACCTCCCGCAACAGATCGATTTTAGCAAGCAGGATGAGAGTAGAGCTGTCAAAGACAATCCTCATTTGCATACTTACAAAATACTACATCCCCGTTACGGCGGTCAAGGTGGATCCTCGCCGGCAGCAAAAAGACGACCTACTGACCCGGACCGGACCATTGTTGTCGTTTAGTCCGCAACATCCTCGCATCCTGAACCGATTTTCCCGGCCTCCTTTTACATACCGACGTATACATCTTCTTGCGGACCATTTTCCCCAGAGAAAACCATAATCTACTTACATTTATTTGAGCCTCTTGCAAAACTACGAAGGACATACAATATGCTGTGGCCATGACACCAAAATTATCCACCAGGTGGTATCCGTGGGTTAGTTTTGCAAGAGGCTCATTTAATTGCCATTAAAACTATGCATATTGGTAGCAGGTCGTTGTCATAAAAAAAACATGTTGAATTGACGACAGCGTTCGCTTAACATTCAACACCCGGAGCAGGATGGGCCTTTCCGCATTGTTGCCGGGGATTACTTGATAAACAGAAGGATCAGGATGGCAACGACGGCGCCAGGGGTGGTGCCGAGCATCCATCTCAGAAGACGGATTTCGGCGTTGATTTCAGTAACTTTTTTGTCAAGGGAATGAATTTCGTCCCTGACGGAATGAATTTCATCCCTTACAGATGTTATGGACGCCTCTTTGGTGGCCAAAGAGGCGTCCATAACATCTGTAAGGGATCTCTTTTGAACGTGGGCTAGGGCCTCTGACTTCACAAGAGATCCTTGGGAGGTCGCAAGACATCCATGAGCTTAATAACCATCTGGTTCAAGCGATTATAGGCTTCCTTCAGGAACTTGATCTCATCATCCTGGGTTTCAAAACGGGATTGCCGCTCTTCCACCCTGACCAGCTTTCGCCAGACAATAATCAGCCAGCCCAGGATGCCGGCTCCCACCACCAACATAGCCCCACTAAGGATCTGGAGGTAGGTCATGATATCGGAGAGTCTGGTGTTTAAGTCATTAAACCGATCATCAAACCGGCGATTCATATCATCAAACCGGCGATTAGTGCTGTTGTTGGTGTCATCAAAACGTTGGTTCATTAAAGCGGTCAAATCATCGATTCTTTTATCCAAAGACCTTTGACCTTCTTCGAGCCGGGTAAGTCGTTCGATGATTTCCCGGTCGGAAATGCGCTCCGCGATTTCTACCGCCTGGGCCGGTAACGACGTGGCGAGAAGAAGAAAAATAAATAAGCACCTTATTAAGGAACTGCCCATGTCCGTGATTTTTCCTGTTTCTTGATTGGAAATGCCGCTCATGGCTAAGTGGTGTAAATACACTACCGTTGATCAAGGGGTGGCGTCAATATAGAATATACCGCAGGAATTGACATGTTCGAGTGAATGTTCGTAACCATCCTTTGGTTGCGACCAACGGCCGCGCCAAATATGATATCATATTGAAAAAATAGGATAAAAAATACATCAAGTGCTTAAAAACACTTGACACAAAAATTGAATAGTTCATATGGAAAAAATATATGCTCCGGCGGATACGAGGTCTTTGACCTTGACCATGGGATTCTCTCAGGAACGGCCGCCTGCGACGAGGAGGGGGTCTGCGAGGTGACCCTGACGGATAGGGAGGGTCAGCCGACGACCGAGGTGCTGGAGATTAACGCGAGTTCCGGCGGGGTGATCGAGGCCCTTGGCAGGGCGGGGGCGATAACCGAGGATGGCGATTTCCTCGCCCTCGGCGACCAGGGCTTGCGGTTGTTTATACGACAAAGGTAAGCGCGCAAAAATGTTTGCGAATCAGCAGTTCGTCATGCGGAAGGATCATCGATTGCATTATGGATGAGCCTTGAGCCATGGCAGATGGCGACGATTTCGATAGCGTGCGGAGTGAGGCGGTAGACAATGCGATAGCCCTGCACTATCTTCTCGCGGAGGTCGGGATTTCCGTACTCGGGGACCATACGGCCAATTCTGGGATTGGTCGGGACGGTGCGGATGGTCTGCATAACCCGTTTGGCGAAGATCGCCGCGTAGCGAGGAGAATCCTCGACGATGTACTCGACAATGGCTTCCAATTGTCGAGCGGCTTTAGGCGCCCATTTTATCGAGAGAGCCATTTGGCAAGCCGCCGCTCCACTTGCTCATGGGGGATGGCCTCGCCGCGATCCAGTTCGGCGAGGCCCTGATCAACTTGGATCTTGAAATAAAGCTCTTCCAGCACGTCATCCACCGTAACATTGTCGGGCATGGCCTTCACTAGTTCGATAACCTCTTCTTTCGTTGTGTTCATTTTTACCTCCTGGTCCTCAGGGTGAGAAGAAAGATAAATAAGCACTTGGTTAAGAACATGCTGAAGTTGTTACATTTTATCATGGGAATGTCGTTCATGGCTAAGTGATATAAATACCCTACCGAACTCTCGCCGGCACCCCCGGCACCAGCCAGACATCGTCGTTCACCATCGAGGTGAGCGACAGCGACACGACCGTCCAACGGGCTGAAAAGACATATGTAAGCTGTCCCAAGCTGAGCAAGGACACCACGCCGACCTGGACCAGCACACGCACTTGACAAAGGCGTCATGGGCCATATCAATGGCGTCGTTTCTTCGTCCGGTCTCGTCCATGGGAACACTGGTCTAAGGTCTCAGTGACTTTCCCCGGTATGTTGGGCGCGGAGGACCTTTTCCACCTCGCTTCTCGGCAGATCAACGGCCTGGCAGATGATCCCGATATCGAGCCCGAGTGAATCGAGCCGGGTAATCGTTTCGCGTATAGTTTTCTGCTGGCCATCCTGCTGGCC
>CAZDYX010000354.1:0-4131 GCA_964509775.1 uncultured Desulfobulbia bacterium
TTTCGGAATCCTTCAGCAATGTTTGCGGCAATTGAGACGGCGGCACGGCGATATTGAGACGTCAGGCCATAGAGTTCTGATCTTGGGAATGTCCCGGACAAGCGGTAAACCGCAAGCACAAACAGGTGGGCCTTTTGCCACACCAGCAAGTCTTTAAATGTCGTCGCCGGCTTCCTCATTCTGACTCCTGAATTCTGACTCCTGAGTAGTTACGATAATTTTGAAAAAATCGGCCTTGATCGATCGTTTCGGTCCGGCTGTGGTGAGGCCACCTCTTTTGGTTGCATAGCAACGGCCTTTTAGGGTATGTTCATTTCGAGTTTTGGAAAACGTAACTACTCAGGTCGATAGTCTGAAGGGGTTTAGCCTGTTAGCAATAGAGAAAGACGAGATGTGAGACGTACCGTGCCCATCCTCCGATCCATTTCCTTCCTAACAGACTACAGTCTAACGACCTAACCAACCTGGGTAGTTACTGGAAAACTGCGAAAGGAGGTCTTATACAACGATGCAACCCGTCAATAAAAAGCACTCGACCCTTATATTGGCCGTCTTTTTTTTCTTGGGCATCATGGCCAATCAGCAGGCCATGGCCGCCACCCCGGTGCCGCATTTTACCCTGCAGTCCGCCGTAGACGGTTCAATGATTGACAGCGCCGGCTACAACGGCAAGGTGATGCTCGTCACCTTTTTTGCCACCTGGTGTCCCCCCTGCCGGGCCGAGGTGCCTGCCCTGATTCAACTCCAAAAGGAATACACCCCCCGCGGTTTTTCCGTGGTCGGGATTTCCGTTGATCAGAGCGGCCGGGATGAGGTGTCAAGGTTCATTGCCAAGAACGGGATCAATTACCCGGTGGTCATGGCCAATGACCGGGTCACCAAGGATTTCAAGGGCATCTGGGGTATTCCGGTATCCTTCCTGGTGGACCGGTCCGGGCAGATCCGGAAACGTTATGAAGGGTATGTGGAGCAAGAGATTTACCAGAAAGATATCGGAGAACTGCTGGCACGGTAATGGAATCTCTTTATGCCGTATTGCTGGGCTGCCTGCAGGGAGCAACCGAGTTTCTGCCCATCTCCAGCTCCGGGCATCTGGTCCTGGCCGAATTCTTCCTGGGCCTTAAGCAGGCCGGGCTCACCTTTGACGTTGCCCTGCACATGGGAACGCTTTTTGCCATTCTTCTCTATTTCAGGAATGATTTTTTCCAGATGGGCAAAGCGGTTTTTACCCGGGGGAAAAAAGATGAGGGTATCCTCCGCCTGCGCAGGCTCTCCCTTTATCTTGTCCTTGCCACCATACCAGGGGCCTTGTCCGGCTTTTTTTTGGAAAAGGCGGCGGAGACCTTGTTTCGTTCCCCCCTGCTGGTCGCCGCGACCCTTGCCGGCGCTGGGGTGCTTCTCCTGGCGGCAGAGCGGGTGACTTCGCGAAGACGGAAATTTGACTCCTTGACCCTCAACGACGCCCTCCTGATCGGCCTTTCCCAGGCCCTGGCCATCGTCCCCGGGGTCTCCCGCAGCGGCATTACCATGACCATGGGGCTATTTTGCGGGTTTGACCGACCATCAGCGGCCCGTTTTTCCTTTCTGCTGTCTGCCCCGATCATCCTGGGCGCTGGCCTGCACAGCCTGCCCAAGATAATCCTAACGGGCCTTACGGCCGACGAGTTTCTTTTCTTCATGGTCGGTATTCTCAGTGCCGGCATCTCCGGCTATCTCGTTATCGCCTTTCTCCTCCGCTATATAAAAACAAACAGTTTCGCCATCTTTGCCTATTACCGTTTTGCCCTGTCAGCCGCGGTGGTGGCGACCCTGCTTCTAAGGAGCTAACCTTATGATCCTGTCCGAACCTGTTGCCAGAATCCATGCAGAACTCAAAAAAAAATATGACCTCACCTTTACCGACCTGAAGCTTAAGGGGAAGGATCTCTCTCTCCTTCAAATCGCCAATATCGAGCCGTTCCTGACGGGTAAGGACATCTTTAAGGATGTCAGCAACTTTCCCTACTGGATTAAGCTATGGGAGTCGGCCATGGTCCTGGCCGATCTGATGGCCGGACTTTCCCACCCACCCGGCGAGACCCTGCTTGAGGTGGGGGCTGGCCTCGGTGCGGCAGGACTTGCCGCCGCTGCCAACGGCTATGAGGTGACGATAAGCGACTATCAGGAAGAGATCCTTGATTTTCCCCGGGTAAGCGCCGCGGCCAGCGGGTTGGGAAACGTGCGGTTCCAGCTCCTCGACTGGCTCAACCCGCCCGTTGATCTGCCCCGCTACCAGGTTATCATCGGGGCGGAGATACTTTTCCGGGAGACCTTTTTTGATCCCCTGATTGATCTTTTTAACCGTGCCCTCCTTCCCGGCGGAACGATCTATCTTGCCCATGACATCCGGCGCCAGAGCATGCCCAGGTTTCTACTCAAGGCCGAAAAATACTATCAGGTCGCGGTGAGCACCAGAAAGATCAAGGAGGCCGATGAGACCATCACGGTCATTGTCAACCGTCTGCAGGCTAAATAAGTGATGGCACGCAGAGACGCAGAAAGAACTTTTCGATGAGTCTTTCTACTTCTTGGACGACTTCAAGATCTCGACGTTCTTCGACTGATACTCTTCGTCCGTAAAGCTGCTATTCAGCCGGAATATAAGATTTTCAAGAAGCATTACCGGGTGAAGGTCTGAGCCCTTAAGCCGGTATTCGGTTTCAAGAACCTCGTTCAGACCCTTGTTAAGTTTAGCCAAGGTGAAGGTCTCAGCCAGCCCGAAAAGCTTGTACAGGGCATATGGGTGCTGGCCCAATGATTCGGGTAAGGGGCCTTTGGCCTCCTGGAGCTTGGGGAGATACCCATCTTTAAAGGTCTGATACGTCATCTTGGGATGGTAGGGAACAACGGGCCAGTCCTGATAGCTGCGGACGAGGAGAAGCCTGCGGATATAATTCCGGCAGGCGGCAAGGATGGCGAGTGGATGGATACCCTGTCCGGAGAGGCGGGAGAGGCTTTTCAGAGATCCGGGGAGATCCCTCGTGCCCACGGCCTCGGTAAGCTCGTACAGGGCCTCATCCCGGGTACGGCCAATCACCTGATCGAGGTCGGCGATGGTGATGGTCTTTTTATCGCCGGTATAGAGGACAAGCTTCTCTGTTTCTCGCACCACGGCCACGGGATGAAACCCTACCCGGTCAAGAAGAAGAGGAATGGCCTGGGGAACGATTTTTTTCCCAAACTCGGCCAGGGTTTTTTCCATGAGCTCACGCAACACCGCCTCCTGATCCTTGCGGGCCATTGCGCCTGCCCCGGTGTCCACGAAAAGATCGATGATTGTTTCCTTGCCGGAAAGATACTTGTAGAGCCGTTTCCTCTTGTCCACTGCCTCAGCAGTGAGGATGATAATATTACTTGCTGGGATTCCCTGGCGCAGGATCTCTTCAAGGGCATTGGCCGGATCGTGCTCTAAAGCGCTCTCCCTGGCCTGTCCTTCGCCTTCTTGAGGCCCTACCAGCAGGCCTTCCGCCCACGAGATATCTTCGGCAGGCTTGGCAAAGCCAAAGATATCTTGCCAGTGCGAGGCGGCAATGCCCAAGAGTCCCTCTTCCCCCAGTTCCTCTGCCGAAATCTTGGCCAGGGAAAGGAGTTGTCGGATATAGGCAGCCGCCCGCACCCGATCCTCGCCATCAAAGGCCTTTTGGGCCTTGTTCCAGAGTTGTTTTCCCACCTCTTTGGAATGAAAGAGGGTGGTGTCCATCATCCTGATCACCCGCCGCCCGGAAAACAGGCTATAGGTCCTTGCGAGGTTAATGAGGCGGCCCTGGCCTTCGCTTGCGCCGTCTATCGTCTCAAGGTTGCTGTGCCGTGTTTTTTCATCGGGCAGTAATACATTAATAAGCTCCTCGCAGACGTCTTGGCAGAGGAAACGCTCGCCGACCAGGAGATAGATCTGGGAGGTCTCACCTTTACGGACCGCCTCCATAAGCTGGGGGATATCCTTCCGTTTGTAAATCGTCATACCTTAAATTCGTCAGCTCCGTTGTCTCTTCACACCCTGATTTTTTTCTCGCTTTGATAATAATTTCATTAGAACCTTCACTACCGGACACTTTTCTATGTCATGCAATCCATACTAATTTACTAAGTAGA
>CAZDYX010000355.1:0-4127 GCA_964509775.1 uncultured Desulfobulbia bacterium
TCCTTGATTATTATTTTTGTTACTGAAATTACTTGTAGTGGATTGAACAAAGGTAGCTGTTATAGCTAACGATCAATAGCTAATCACCTTAAACGTTATATGCGGTTTCCCCGTGCTCGCTGAGGTCAAGACCGATCACCTCGGCATCGTCGTTCAGCCGCAGACCGAGGAGGGCATCGATTACCTTAAGCAGTATCCAGCTTGTTACAAAAGCGTAAACGCCAACCACCAGGACGGCAAAGGCCTGAGTGACCAGAAATCCCGGGTTGCCAGCAAGCAGACCATCGGCACCGGCCGTGTTGACTGCCTTGGAGGCAAATACGCCGAGGGCAAGGGTGCCCAGGATACCGCCAACACCATGAATACCAACCACGTCAAGGCTGTCATCGAACCGCAGTCTAATCTTCAGGCTTATTGCCAAATAACAGACTGCGCCGGCAAGGAACCCGATCAGGATGGCGGCGATTGGGCCAATGTAGCCGGAGGCCGGGGTCACGGTTGCTAACCCGGCCACAGCGCCTGATGCCGCACCCAGGGTGGTCGGTTTACCCCGGTGCCCCCATTCGACCGCGGTCCACATGGCCATGCCGGCCATGCCGGCCAGATGGGTGGAAACAAAGGCCACCGCCGCCGTTCCATTTGCCGCCAGGGCGCTGCCGCCGTTGAAACCGAACCATCCAAACCAGAGCAGGCCCGCACCGAGAAGGGTCATGGGCAGATTGTGGGGGAGAAAACTTTCCCGGCCGTAACCTTTGCGCGGCCCCATCACCAAGGTGGCGGCCAGGGCCGCGGTGCCACTGGTCAGATGTACCACCAGACCGCCCGCAAAATCAAGAACGCCAAGGCTGCCGAGCCAGCCATGCGCACCCCAGATCCAGTGGCAGACCGGATTATACACCAGGATACCCCAGCCATACTGAAGACCAGAAAGGGAATGAACCGCATCCGTTCGGCAAAGGAGCCGGTGATCAGGGCTGGAGTAATCACCGCGAACATACACTGATAGATCATGAAAACGATATGCGGGATGGTGGTCGCATAATCCGTGCTCGGTGCCGTTCCCACCCCCCGCAGGGCAAACCAGGAAAGATCGCCGCTAATCCCCCCCAGGTCTGGGCCAAAGGCCATGCTGTAACCGATAACCACCCATTCCATACTGATCACGGAGATCATGATAAAACTCTGGAGAATTGTTCCCAGGATGTTTTTACCGCGGACCATACCGCCATAAAAGAGGGCGAGCCCAGGGGTCATAAGTAGCACCAGACCAGCGGCTGCAAGGATAAAAGCGGTGTCGCCGGAGTTGATCATTCTCTCTTGCCTCTTGTCCGAATTGTTTTATGCTATTAGCCAACAATAAATCTTACGACAGTTCAGCAAATTCCTTGCCAGTCAGGGCCAAAACTGATTTTTTATTAACATAATGATTTTTAATCGGTCTTGATTCCCATGCCCAGGGGAACATAACGGCTTGACAACTCAAAGTTTTTTTTGGACATATCCAATGGAATTCTTCGGGTAGATATTGTGCCGTTCCCTCTTTTCCCGGTCAGGGGATGGTTGGACCTTATTACAATTCTGCAAAAAACCACAAATTTTTTACAGAATTGTGAGGATGAGAGCCGGGTTATGCCTTGTCCGGAACCTTAAATAAAACCGGGCCGGCAAATCGTACAATTATGATGATCTCGTAAAAACTTGGGAAAGCGGTTTAATGGCGTCCCAACCGCGGAAACCATACCCTGTTGACCCTTGAGGCCTTAAAAAGAAGGAAGGTCCCGGTGCTTGGTGTTGTTTTTTCCGATGAAAAACAGGCGCAAGATGATATAGTTGTCACAGACAATGTCCGTACCATACAAGAGATCAGCGGGACAGAGGTCTTCGGACGCCTGCCCCGGACTTCACCCGTGAGATATGCGAGGCCTTTAGAAAGATAGGGGAAAAGATATTGTTGGCCTTTAATGCCCATGGCCATGACGAACCTGATGCAGAATCACAGCCGGGAACTAGAGAACATAACCTGCCTTTATGAGATCACCAAGGCCCTTGCCGCCTCCATGGATCTTCATGATTGCCTTGATACGGCCATGGCCATTCTTTCCTCCGGGACCGGGCTCAGTAATGGCACGGTGACCATCATTAATCCCGTAACCGGCCAGGTGGAGGTCGAGGTGGCCCATGGCATGAGTGCCGAGGCCAGGAAACGGGGAAAGTATAAGATCGGTGAAGGTATCACCGGCCGGGTCGCAGCCACCGGAGTATCCATGGTGGTTCCCAATATCAGTGAAGAGCCCCTGTTTTTGAACCGGACCCGGACCCGGGGAACCATTGGTCAGCAAAAGGGGATCTCATTTCTCTGCGTGCCGGTAAAGCACGATGGCCAGACCATCGGCACCCTCAGCGTGGACCGCAAGTATACGCCGGACACGGATCTTGACCGGGATCTGCAGTTTCTCACCATTATCAGCGGCCTCATTGCCCAGACCGCCGTCCGTATCCAGGCGGTCAATGAGGAACGGGAGCAATTGCGCCGGGAAAACCGGGAATTAAAACGCGAGCTCGAGGGGAAATACCAGATTGCCAATATCGTGAGCAAAAGCAGCCGGATGCAAGAGGTCTTTGATATGATCCACCGGGTGGCGGGCAGCAATGCCACGGTCTTCCTGCGGGGTGAAAGCGGTACCGGTAAGACCTTGGTGGCCCGGGCCATTCATTATAATAGCAATCGGGCCAAACACCCCTTTGTGGTGGTCAATTGTTCGGCCCTGCCGGAAACCCTTCTTGAGAGTGAACTCTTCGGCTATGAAAAGGGGGCCTTTACCGGAGCACACAGCCAGAAGATCGGGCGTTTTGAACAGGCGGAAGGAGGAACCCTGTTTCTGGATGAAATAGGTGAGGTAAGCATGGGTGTGCAGGTAAAGCTCCTTAACGTCATCCAGGAACGGGATTTTCAACGTCTTGGAGGAATAAAGGTCATCAAATGTGACGTGCGGCTGGTGGCGGCCACCAATAAAGACCTGGAACAATTGATGAGCAAGGGAAGTTTTCGGGAGGATCTCTATTACCGGTTGAACGTCTTTCCCGTTTATATACCGCCCCTTCGGGAACGGCGGACCGATATCCTTCTGCTCGCCGAATACTTTCTTGATAAATACAGTAAGGAAAACGGCAAACAGATCCGCCGAATATCCACCCCGGCCATCGACCTATTGATGCAGTATCATTGGCCCGGTAATGTGCGGGAGCTTGAAAATACGATCGAGCGGGCCGTGCTTATCTGCGATGAGGATACGATAAAAAGTTATCATCTGCCCCCGACCTTACAGACTGCGGGAAGCCTACAGAACAGGAATCCCCTCTCCTTTGCCTCTGCCGTGGAGAACTTTGAACGGGAACTGATCATCGAGGCCCTGAAGGAATGCGGCGGCAGCCAGACCTGGGCAGCCAAACTCCTTGATTCCAGCCTGCGCATAATCAATTATAAGATCCATAAATACAGCATCGATCCCCAGAAATATAAGGTGGGGAACCTTCCTGCCCAGCAAAGGCCATGAAGATCCTGCTCCATATCTGTTGCGGCCCGTGTACTACCTTCCCCTTGATCGAACTTAGGCATGAACGTCATAGCATCGAGGGATATTTCTATAATCCCAACATCCACCCCTTTAAGGAATTCGAACGCCGGCTTGGGGCCGTTATGATCCTGGCCGAACAGACGGGCCTGGTCGTTCATTATGAAAAGGCCTATGGTCTCAAAGAGTATCTGCGCGCAGTGGTCTTCCATGAGGAGGAGCGGTGCCGGCGGTGCTATGCGATGCGCCTGGGCGCCACCGCCCAAGAGGCCAAAAGAAGAGGTGCGGACGCCTTTTCCTCCACCTTGCTCTACAGCAAATTCCAGCGCCATGAACTTATCCGCCAGGCAGCAGAAGAGGCCGCGGCCGCCCATGACATTGCCTTCCATTATCGCGATTTCCGGCCCGGCTGGCAGGAGGGGATAAAACTCTCCAAGGAGATGGGACTTTATCGCCAGCCCTACTGCGGCTGCATCTATAGCGAGCAGGAACGGTATTTAAGCCTTAAAACGGACTAGATGTAGCGATTGCGGAAGCGGGCTTCTAAAAATATGC
>CAZDYX010000356.1:0-4126 GCA_964509775.1 uncultured Desulfobulbia bacterium
CAAGACAAAGCCGATATTTTCGACCATATCGAAATCGAAGAACCGCTACCCAAAGCTGTAGAAAGCATCATGCTCTTTTTGAAAAAACATGCCATGCGTGGCGCTGACTTTTCTGAAATACGCCGCAAAGATGTTTGGAGTATTCCCCTGGGAATTCTGCGTGAGGCCATCATCAATTCCCTGGTTCATAGCGATTATTCCCAGCGTGGCGCACCTATTCGGATCGCCTTTTTCGACGACCGCATCGAGATCGAAAACCCCGGCATCCTGCTGCCCGGCATGACCATTGAAGACATGAAACAGGGCGTCTCCAAAATTCGTAATTCCGTCATTACCCGTGTTTTTCGGGAACTTGGGTTGATTGAACAGTGGGGCAGCGGTGTGCGACGCATCTTCAAAGAAGCACAAAAACTGAACCTGCCGGAACCACAAATTGTCGAGATAGGCATGAGACTGCGGTTTATCGTGCCGCTGTTGAAGCCGATCCTCAGTCCAACCACCACGAAACAAGTCGGTGAGCAAGTCGGTGAGCAAGTCGGTGAGCAAGTCAAAGTAATCCTTCACGAATGCCAAAAGGGTTCTAAAAGCAAACATGAACTTCTGGAGGTCGCCGGGCTTTCCAAGGTATACCTGAACTATAAGCGACATATTGTCCCACTATTAGAACGAAATTTGATCGAAATGACCATCCCCGACAAACCCAAAAGCCGCCTGCAAAAGTACCGCCTCACGGAAAAAGGAAAGATGTTTTTGCAGAATCGGCCTTGATCATCGTTTCGTCCAGTTCGTCATTCCCGCGAAAGCGGGAATCCATGTCCTAACTTCTGGATTCCTGCTTTCGCAGGAATGACGTTGATGAGGTGGCCGAAACGATGATCAAGGCCGCAGAATCACGATTGACTTGTCAACAAGTTGCAGGAATCGACGCGTGGATAAAATTTCATCGGCATTATCGAAAAAAAGTCTGTGCCATTTCAAGGCGAATGAGTTAGGACTTTACGGTGATATAGAGATCCAGATCCCCAAGTCAATCGTAACTACTCAGGAGTCAGAATTAGGAGGCCGGCTACGACAGTTAAAGACTTGTCGGCATGGCAAAAGGCCCACTTGTTTGTGCTTGCGGTTTACCATTTGACCCGGACATTCCCCAGGGTAACATTCTGAATTCTGTCTTCTGACTCCTGAGCAGTTACAGTCAATCAATCATCTACGGCTGAAAGGAATTTCGACTTGTTACGAATGCATCATTATTGTTTTTTTAGGCCTTGATCATCGTTTCGGCGGAGTGCGGTGCATTCAGCGCCTAAAGGGCAGGTTTAGAACCTGCCCCTACAAAAAGACGGATGACCGGGAGAGAGCGGCAAGATCAGCGCCCGTAGGGGCAGGTTTCAAACCTGCCCTTGTTCCTGCGCCCGGATTGTCTGGTCCGGTTTGCCGAAACGATGATCAAGGCCTTTTTTTATATGGGTTTTCTTTATTAAGAATTCTGTATTTTAACTTCTGTCCTCTGGTTTTTTTTACCATGTTAAATATCCTTCGCTGGTTGAAAGACCTCCTTTGCTCGCGGCAAGAAGCCTCCCCGCCCGAAGACACTGAGGCCGCCTTCGCGGAAAAATATCGAAATTTCCGGGCCCTGCTTACCGCCAACAACAATGCCCTTGAGGTCATGGCCCAGATGGAACAGATGTTGATCTCGGGCCAGGTCTTCAGCATGGCCTTTGTCCGGACCGGAAGCACCGCGGTGATGGTCAATGTCTATAAAATGGTCACCCACCTTTTGGCCATGTCCGCCGGAAGATATGCCGCATTGGAGAAAAGTTTCGCCCTCATCCAGCAACAGATGAACAACCTCCTTGAACAGCAACGGATTCCAAGCAAAGGTGAATGGCTTTTGCCTATCAGTGCTATTGATCGGGGCATGGCGGATCAGGTGGGAGAAAAGATGGCGAACCTCGGGGAGGTGGCAAACCGCGTCGGCCTGCTGGTCCCGCCCGGATTTGCCCTTACTGCCGCGGCAGGTCAGTATTTCCTTGAAAAGAGCGACCTGCAGGATGAGATAAATCGCCGTTTGCAGACCCTTGATCCCGACAACCTGGAATCACTGTATACGACCAGCGCCGCGATTCAACGATTAATCGCCCGTGCGACCCTGCCCAGGGAGCTACAGGAGGCGATCGAGGCCGGCTATGACCGGCTGACGCTTGAGACCAACCCCGGACTCGAAGTGGCCCTGCGGTCCAGCGCCCTCGGCGAGGATACGGGCCGGTCCTCTTTTGCCGGCCAATACCGGACCGAGCTGCACGTCTGCCGCGAGTTTCTGGCCGATACCTTTAAAAAAATCATTGCCAGTAAATATTCCAGCCCGGCCATCATCTACCGGATAAAAAAGGGCTACCGGGACGAGGACGTGGCCATGGGCGTCGGTTGCCTAGCCATGGTCGACGCGGTAAAGAGCGGCGTCAGTTATTCCCGCGACCCCCGCAACCTGCGAGGTTCCTGGGTGATGATCAATGCGGTCGCCGGCCTGCCCAGGTCCGTGGTGGAAGGCACCAACCCGACCGACATGTACCTTGTTTCCCGGGAGGAACCCCATCCCATTGTAAAGAAACATCTGCGGCCCGGGGCTGGCGACGACCATTCAACCCTTACTGACGGTCAGGCCCAGGCCCTGACCAAGATAGCCCTGGTTTTGGAGGGGCATTTCGGCCTGCCCCAGGACATCGAGTGGTCCATCGACAAGTCCGGCCGGATCATCATCCTGCAAAGTCGGCCCTTAAGCGCGGAAAGTGAGACCGCGGCGGATATCATGCCCCTGGAAGAGGACGGAACCCCCCATCTTTTTTCCGGCGGGGTCACCGCAAGTCCGGGCGTGGCCTGCGGCCCGGTCCATATAGTCCGCTCCAACGTGGATCTGCTCCAGTTTCTGCAAGGGGAGGTCCTGGTGACCGCCCATCCGCTGCCCCAGTGGGCACCGCTCTTGAACCGGGCCGTGGCCGTACTGACCGAAACCGGAAGCATTGCCGGGCACCTGGCCACCGTGGCCAGGGAGTTCGGGGTCCCGGCCCTTTTTGGTTTGGCCGGGGTTACGGATAGGCTCGCCGACAATGAGGTGATAACCGTGGACAGTACGGGCCGCTGTGTCTATGCCGGCCGGGAGGAGAAGGTCCTGGCCAATCCCCTTCCTCCTCCCAATCTGATGGAGGGAAGTCCGGTACAACAGGTCTTTAAGAAGGTCCTTTTGCATATCAGCCCCCTTAATCTTACCGACCCGAACTCGCCTTATTTCCGACCCACCGAGTGCAAGACGCTCCATGACATCACCCGGTTCTGTCACGAAAAGGCCGTGATTGAAATGTTTCACCGCAAGACCAGTAAACAACGGGCCAAAAGGCTCATGGGGGAACGAGCCACTGACTGGTGGATAATCAATCTGGGGGATGGTTTTCGGCCCGACTTCGACAATAGCAGTCAAACCATCCAGATAACGGATATTGTGTCCGAGCCCATGCTGGCTATTTGGGGCGGCATAACGGCCATACCGTGGGAGGGTCCGCCACCGGTCAATCTTAGAGGCTTCGGGTCCATACTTTTTCGTTCTGCCATGAACCCCAGTCTGGACCCCGCGGTACCCTCCACCATGAATGCCCAAAATTATTTTTTGGTCAGCCGCGATTTTTGCAACTTAAGCGTCCGCCTCGGCTATCACTTTGCCATGGTAGAGGCCTATGTAAGCGATCTCCTAACCGAAAGTTATGTGAGTTTCACCTTTAAGGGTGGTGCTGCTAGCGATTATCGAAGGTATCTTCGGGTAAGTTTGATCGCCGAGATCCTTGAGCAATTCGATTTTCGGATTGATCGACAGAGCGACGCGCTCACGGCCCGAATCGAGCGACAAACCAAGGATTTTATTCTTGATCGGCTGCGGATTATCGGCCATATTACCATCCACACCCGTCAGATCGATATGGTGATGGATGAAAATACCGTCAGACAGTATAAGAAGAAGCTCCTCTCTGAAATTGAAATGATACGGCAGGGGAATGTAACTACTCAGGAGTCAGAATTCAGAATTCAGGAGTCAGAATAAGGGAATAAAGACAAGCTGGGTATGTTCAGGGCGAATTCT
>CAZDYX010000357.1:0-4122 GCA_964509775.1 uncultured Desulfobulbia bacterium
CGTCCTGCTACCACGGGTAGAAAATCGAGCTTAAGAAAAGTGCCAAAGTGGAGGTAAAAGGGGGAGGGTAATCGGTGACAAGCGGGGTGAGTCGTGATGAGTAGGGACTTGTCGTTGACCCATGCCGTACCGTAGCCGTACTTTCTAATGATTATAGAAGGATAAAAAAATTGACCGAAAAATTTTTCGCGAATTCAGGAACGATTAGTCACAGAATACCCTTTATTGAAAAATCGGCGTCCAAAGAGGAAAATAAAGGGTATTCTGTGATAAAAATCACTCTACCAATGACGGTTCTACCATTACGGTTCCATCTGGATAAATGATCTTTGATGGCAGTTTTTTGAACCCAGAAGGCTGGAAGTTTGGACACCAATCGCAACTCTTCTCGATTCCGGCTGCCTGTATCTGATCTTCTATGGTAGAGGGGTGGCCTTTTTGAAATTGAAAGTAGGAATGCAAATGCTTGCAAGGGAATAGATATTTTTGAACAACAGTAGGTTTTGGAGCCTCATCAGATTTAAGGGCCAAGTGAATGGTAAAGCTCATACCACCGGCGTGTCTCTCTAAAAAAGGATCATCAATCACCCGACAGCAATATGCCCTATAATCCGTGCAGTTAGTTGCACCCGTATAACACCTTAATACTTCCATAATAGGATAGTAATTATTACAGATTCTTCCTCTCACAAAAATACTTAAACTTTTAGATCCACTCAAATAATCTATCAAGGCAAGCGCCTTGCTGATGTCGTCCTTGGTCGCGGAAAACAATACCGTATGGATGAGCTGCTTATCGATGATGGTTTCGGCGTAGCGATAGGCACCCTGGGCGACGTTAACGGCCAGGGGGTATGTTGAGGATCGACTTTTGGCAAAAACAATACCCATAAGGTGATTGACAGACTCCTTCATTGGATCAAACGATGTCGAAAGGTTCGTTTCTACCAATGCTCCATCTTTTTGGGACGTTAATAAATGAAGAGATTCCTTTAGATGTTTATTTTCCGCGCGCAAAAGTTCATTTTCTTCTTTCAGCCGCGAGTTCTCATGCATTAGTTCAACCCTGGATTCGATCTTTGGCGGGACGTACGGTTTCCCTTCATCTTTCCGTCTGGCATTGATGTACGTCTGAATGGTGGCCTTACAGGGGGCTTTCTCGCCGGCAGCTTCGCATGCCTTAAGGAATTCCGCGATGATCTGCGCGGTTGTTTTTGAGGGAACGATCAGGCCGTCGATGAGATGGGCCAGCCGCTTTCCGATGATCGTCTTGCCCCTGTTTTTCCCCCAGCCGGGGATCAGGCCATCCTCCCCATCTTCTTTGTATTTATTCAGCAGTCGCCGGAGGTGCTTGTCTGAGTACGGCGTTTTGTGGGCATATTCTTTAAGAAAGGCATCCCTTCTAAATCTACCCTTTGCCGCTTCGATAGCGGCTTGCATTGCGGGGTAGTAATCAAGAACAGCAGTCAACCGCTCTTGAAACTTTTTCTTTGCCCGCTCGGTGAGCTCATCAATCATTTGATGCTTCAGCCTCCGATTCACGGTGGATCACATCGAGAGATCAAAAATAGATCACATTGCCTCTTTTACCAAGGAAGCCTCTTGCTGCCCGGCTGTAATAGGCGGGGCGGTCAGGCGGTCGACCTGGCTGCGGAGGACGCCTACCTGGGCCTCCAGGTTGGTGATGCGGTCCTGGCATGTGCTCAGCTCCTTGGTGGCGTCCACGGCGTTGGAAAACTGCTGTACGTTGAGATAGAGCGCCACCGCGTAAGGCGTTTCCGATGTCAGCACTTTGTAGGTTTTCCCCATCGCCTCTTCAATATTGATCCTCTGAGCATCGCCGGCGGGCAGGTGGGTTGTTGTATCCTTATTGTATATAGATGCCCGTCCCGCCCCGGGAATGTCATCCCAACTATTGGCGGCCCCAGGGTAAGGCTCTCCCTGGCCAGTATAAAACCACTCCCTGCTATAACCGAACTTATTGCAGAACTTGTCAATAAATGAATTCTGCGGATACCGAAGCATGGTTCTGTAATTGTTAATAGTTACGTCAGACACACCCATCATCGGGGCCAATGTTTTGTTGGACAAACCTCTCTCCGTGATTACCCTCACGATGGCCCACCTTGCCCGTTCTTTTATCTTTGGATCGTCCATAATTATTACCCTCCAGTTTTCGATAGTCCTTACCGACTAACAAAAAACAACCTCCCTACTAACGAAAATCGAAGAACAGATCATTCATTAATATAATCAAAATGTTCTGTGATACAATAAAAATGCCACCAAAAATGACTAACGAAACAACAAATTCCCTTGACAAGTGTTTATTCGTTGTGTATACCTCATATCCAATAGCCAACGGGTTTTAGACATCAACCCCTTCATAAGGAGCTAAACATGGAAGCAGCAGACATCCAATGCGCTCTCAAAAAGAAAAAGATCACCCAGAAAGCCCTGGCGGAGCAGATCGGCGTGTCCCCGATTACCGTTTCCAACGTCATTATCGGCGAGCGGATCTCCGATAGGGTCATGCGGGCCGTCGCCGTGGCGATCGGCGAGGACTATCGGAAGGTCTTCGACTGGTATTACCTCCAGCCGCCGAAACGCCGGACATCCAAAACGGCATCCCTGTAATAATCCATCGGCTAATCCATAAGCCATGCAAGGAGCTAAGTCAATGGCAAAATGCAGGAAATTTATAGACACCCTTCAGGAAAGCCTCGATTTTGAAAGCCCGATAGAAGCCTACGTCAAACTTCGGGAAGCGTTGGTGTCAGCCGCGCCTCCCGCGCACGATAACCACCCCAGCAACTACGAGGAGTGCTGCAACGAGATCGCCGTCGCGGTAAAAAAGGCGATCCGGCACAGCAACCTCTCCCGGGAGCAGGTGGTGGACGCCGTGAATGAGTTTTTCCTCTGGCCGAAGGACGGCGACGGCAGGGAACGTCTCACCATACACATGCTGAACAATTACCTCTGCCGGCCCGACAGCTACAACATGCCCATCCCTTACCTGCATGCCATCCAGCGCGTGACGGGCTCGCTGGAGCCGCTGATTACCCTGGCAGAACTGGAAGGGGCGCTGGTCGTCTCGGGCGACGAGATCCGCAAGCTTTCCCTGGGCAAGAGCGATGACGCCATTATGGAGCTGCAGCGGCTGAAGAAGACGTTTTGCACCCATTCCAAGTAATGGGGTGCAGGCGATGAAGCGAAGAAAGATCGAGAGAACGGAAGAACGGGAAGATTGGGACATGACGGAGGAAAATGCCGCGTCGATACTCCAGCGCTACACAAAACGCAGTTGCCTCGGCGGCGTCCAGCTTTGGTTTGACATCCGGCCGGGGGCCACGGTGCCGGCCGAGCTGGTCCGTCATTGCGAGAATGATGACGAAGGCTTCCCCGATATTTTTTCTTTGTCTACGAAGGGAGAAATCCGCGACGGCAAACTGATCGGCTATGCACTTAAGGGGCGGGAGAATAATTGCATCGGGGAAAGGCGGGACGACGGCATCATTTATTACTATACCCCGGAGGAGCGGGCCGCCCGGAGAGACGACACCCTGTACCAGGTAGAGGTGCCTATCGCCATGATCGGCCCGGGCATCCTTTTTGCCTGGCACGAATGGGCAGAGAAACGAAAGCGTACTGCGCTTTTGAAGGCTTACGAAAATAAGGCGGGATAGTCCGCCCCTAACAAACGAAAGGAGAAGGTGAAAATCATGACACAAATCAAAATCGTACCAAGGGAAAAGGTAATAAAAATTCTTACAGCAGAGAACGCGGAAAAAATTCTCCGTAAATATGTAGATAGAGACGTGGATAGGCGGATCGGTGTTTTTGTCCACGTTACTCCGGAGACGAAACTCGGGAAAGAGATCAAACCGGTATCCGATAATTATAATGGTCGTTTGATCAGCATGGAGACGGCCGGACGGGTAGTTGACGGGCGCCTGAAAGCCTATGTCCAAATGAAGAAAGGGAAAAATATCATAGAAAAGATAATCCTCTTTCCCTTTGAAGCCATCCGCTGGGATGTAACGATTCTATATCATGAGCAGTGCACATAACATAGGGGATGAAGAGGGCGCCGATGGAAGACAGCGAACAGAGTGGGAATTA
>CAZDYX010000358.1:0-4109 GCA_964509775.1 uncultured Desulfobulbia bacterium
CGATCTCTTCTAAGTCCGTCACAAAATGCATCGGCCGCATCATCAAGGGTTCGGCTATGGGCGCCATTACAGAACTTCTCAGCTTCCGTCCCCAGGCTGTTTTATGATGATCAGTCAACACTGAGGCTCGGCATGAAAGAGGGACCGCCCGGTGGTCTGAAGCAGGGAGGCTGTCCGGGAAGGCTCTCAGGGAGGATCACGATGACTACCAACGAAAAACCGGATCTGAGGAAATTCGTCATCCCGGATATTGTCATCGGGGAAGGGGCCTTGTGCCTGATAGGGCAATATGCAGCCAACTTCGGCGCTCGTAAAGTACTCCTGGTCACCGACCCCGGTGTGCGGGCGGTCGGTTGGGCCGGCTCTGTGGAAAAGGCCCTGAAAGAAACCGGGATCTCTCTGGTGGTTTTCGATGACGTGACGCCCAACCCCAAAGACCACGAAGTTATGGCCGGTGCCGACCTGTATCGTTCTGAAAAGTGCGACGTTATCGTGGTCGTGGGGGGCGGCAGCCCCATGGACTGCGCCAAGGCCATCGGCATCGTCGCAACCAACCAGCGGCACGTCCTGGAGTTTGAAGGTATCGACGAAGTGGTCATACCCGGCCCGCCCCTGATCTGCATCCCCACGACAGCCGGCTCCTCGGCCGATGTTTCGCAATTTGCCATCATCACCGACACGGTGCGACGGGTAAAGATCGCCATCATCAGCAAGACCGTAGTCCCCGATGTGGCCTTGATCGACCCGACCACTACGGTCACCATGGACGGGGAACTGACCGCCGCCACCGGTGTGGATGCGCTGGTGCATGCGGTCGAGGCCTATGTCTCGAACGCCAGTTCGCCGCTGACCGACTTGAATGCGATGGAGGCCATCCGCCTGGTGATCCGTCACCTGCCCGGCGCAGTCCGGGATCCCCGGGACATGGAGTCCCGCAACGGCATGATGCTGGGCAGCCTGCTGGCCGGATTGGCTTTTTCCAACGCCAGTCTGGGGCTGGTTCACAGCATGGCCCACGCCTTGGGCGGGCGGCTGGATCTGGCCCACGGTGACTGCAATGCCATTCTGCTTGAGCACGTGGTCCGTTTCAATTTTGAGGCCGCCGCCGAGCGATACCGGACGATAGGCCGGTTGATGGGTCTCGACCTGCCGGGATCGGCCGACGATGGATCAAGGCTGGCGGAAGCCTTTGGCCGTCTGCGCCGGCAGGTGGGCATCCGCCAAACGCTGGGCCAGTTAGGGGTGACCCCTGATGATATTCCGGACATGGCGCGCAAGGCCTTACGTGATCCATGTCTGGCTACCAATCCCATTTTTCCAACGGCCCGGGAAATCGAGGTGCTCTATGAGCAAGCCCTCTGAGGGACAACCGGACCTGGCTGAAATGAGGACCAGGATCATGGGACTGGGAGAACGTGCCGGCCGCAAGAGTTTTTACCCTCAACTCCAGGCCCGTATCCGGGAATTGGAAGAGCATAAGGTTCACCTGGAAGAAAAATCGGCGGCCCTTTCCAATATGCTGAAAGAACTCGACGGAGCCTGTCGCAGGGCCGAGGAAGGCGAAAAGCGGTTTCGAGAACTGGCCGAGCTTCTTCCGCAGACCGTTTTCGAAACGGATCTGGCGGGTCGAGCCACCTTTGCCAACCGTTTTGCTTTTGAGATGTTCGGATACACTCCTTCTGACTTTCAACAGGGCCTAAACGCCCTGGATCTGTTGGTGCCCGGGGAACGTGACCGGGTGCGAGCCTATATGGCCAGAAGACTGCAAGGCGAAAATCTTCCGGGTCAGCAATATACGGCCCTGCGCAAGGATGGCAGCACCTTCCCCTGCATCATCTATACGACGCCTATCCAAGTTGAGGCCGGGATGAAAGGTTTTCGGGGGATCGTCGTTGATATCACCGAGCCGGTGCGACTCCGGGAGCAGAAAGATTCGATTGAAGAACAATACCACCAAGCCCAGAAGATGGAGGCTATCGGCCGGTTGGCGGGTGGGGTGGCCCACGACCTCAACAACCTGCTTTGCCCCATCCTCGGTTACGCCGAGATGCTCCTCGACCAATTCTCCCTGGAAGACGAGCGGCACCATTCGGTCGAAGAAATCCACCGGGCGGGGTTGAGGGCCAGGGACCTGGTGCGCCAATTGCTCGCTTTCAGCCGCAAACAGGCCCTGGAGATCAAGGTGGTCGACCTTAACCGGGCCATCTCGAGCTTCGAAACCTTGTTGCGGCGAATGCTCCGGGAGGATATCGAAGTCCGGACGAAGCTTTCCCCTTCCTTGACGACCGTTTTAGCGGATGTGGGGCAAATCGAGCAGGTCATCATGAACCTGGCGGTCAATGCCCAGGACGCTATGCCCGACGGCGGCCGGATCTCCATCGAGACTGAGACAGCGGAGCTCGACGAGACCTATACGGCCGAGCATCATGGGGTGCAGCAGGGTCCCTACATCTTACTGGCCATGAGTGATACCGGCCAGGGCATGGACGCCGAGACACGGGAACACATTTTCGACCCTTTCTTTACCACTAAAGAAAAGGGGAAAGGAACGGGACTGGGTCTGGCTACGGTTTACGGCATTGTCAAGCAACACGGCGGCAGCATCTGGGTTTATAGCGAGCCGGGCAAGGGATCGACTTTCAAAATTTTCTTACCGGCCGCCCGGGCGGGTATTACGGATTCGATCACCCCACTTACGATGTCCAAAAACGGTTGCGGTACCGAGACCATCCTCCTGGCAGAGGATAACGACATGGTCCGCAATCTGACCGTGCACATCCTGGAGAGGCAGGGCTACGCCGTACTTTCGGGAACTAACGGTACGGAATGCCTTCGACTTCTGGCGGATCATGCCGGCCCTCTTGATCTGCTGATCACCGATGTGGTTATGCCCGATATGAACGGCAAGATGCTCTTCGAGCGGGTGGCGACCCGCTGTCCGGGCATAAAAGTGCTCTACATGTCCGGCTATACCGACGACGTGATCGTTCAGCACGGTATCCTGGAGGAAGGAATCGCCTTTATCCAAAAGCCTTTTACCGTCCAAAGCCTGGCCGCCAAGGTCCGGGAGGTTTTGGACTGATCAAGGCTTTAATCCCGAACGACATAGCGCAATAAGAATCGGGCTACTTTTTTTCTGGCCTCTATAAATTTGGGCTCCCGGAAACCATGCCGCCAGGTCATTCCTGAAAGATCATCGGAGACGATCAAAATGGCGGCCCCTTCTATCCCCCGAAAGGCACTGACGGTAAAAAAGGCCGAAGTTTCCATATCCACCCCCAGGACCCCTTGGGATTGAAAGGACTTAACCTTTTCTATCGTTTCCCGATAAGGGGCATCGGTGGTCCAAACCGGCCCTTGTCTAAAGGGCAGCCCTTCTTCTTCCATGGCTTCCCTGAGATCTTTAAGCAGCGACGAGGCAGGTTGGGGCTTTTTCTGGTTGGAGTAATGACGGGAAGTCCCTTCTTCGCTGAAGGCCTTATCCGGCAAGACGAGGTCTCCGGGGGATAAGCCCGGACTTAGACCTCCTGTCCAGCCCAGGAAGATAATACGCCGGGCACCGAGGGCTATCAACTTTTCCAGAATCATCACCGCCTGAGGGGCGCCGACCGCCGGGCCGGCCAGTCCTGTGGCTCTAAGGGATTCGTTCAGTTGAAAAACCCGCAAAACATTATTTTTAAAGCCCTGGAGGCCGGTTTCCCCAAAAAGTCTGATCATCCGCTGCAGATCTCCGGGAAGGGCGACTAAAAGGGCCAGCGGATCGAGGCCGGGTTCTGAGCGGGCCTTTTTAGGATTGATCAGGCAAGGGGAGGAATCAAACAGGGTCATAATTCTTTAATACGAAAATAATGTTACGGGTTACGGGTTACGGGTTGCGGGTCCAAAACCAGCCTTACTTCGAGATTCATTATTCGATATTTTCATGCTTCGTGGTGCCCTCAGTGGCATGGGTGCTTAGTTCGAAAATAGGGTTCAAGGATTCAAGGGATTTAAATTCCATGCCTTTCACTTGAACCCTTGGCCCCTGGCCCCTTGAATCCTTTTTCATGTTTTGACGATTAGCATCACTTCCTGGCCTGAATCAACATTTCCCTGGCCGTAGACAGGGT
>CAZDYX010000359.1:0-4105 GCA_964509775.1 uncultured Desulfobulbia bacterium
CAGTTGTCCGGATAATTCCTTTTCCCGGCGGATGACGGCGTCCAGTTCACGGGCAAGATGGTTTTTCCTTTCCTGGTTGGCGGCAAATTCGAGCTTGAGTTCGGTCAGGGTCTCCCGTTCCTGCTCCAGGGCCTCGGAGGCAAGGATAATCTCCTGTTCCAAGCCTTCAAGCCCGGCCCGCCCTTCCTCTTCTTTTAGCCGGAGTTCGCTGATTGCGGCCTCGGTTTCGTCTTGTTTTACGGCTAGATTTTCCTCTTCCCCGGAAAGCTCCTCAAGCTGTCTTGCGACCCGGGAAAGGGTGTCATTTGCGGCCACGAGCTGCTCCCGCAGCCGGATGCAGGCCATTTCAGCCAGGTTTCTTTTTTGTTCAAGGGCCTTAAGCCGGCTGCGTAGAACAATACGTGTTTCCTCGTGTTCCTTTTTTCGCGCGGCAATATCCCGCAGTTTCTCCTCGCGTTCCTCTATCCCCTTCAAAATTCCTGCGATGGCCCCTTCCTGGCGGGCCATATCCTGGCGGAGCGAAAGCAGACCAAAGGGGGCAGCCGCCTCATCCCCGCCCTCAAGCTCACCCGTCGGCCGAATCACGTCACCGCTCAGATCCGCCACCTGATAGCGCCCCTGTTCCGCAGTATAAAGGGAGAGGGCCGCATCAAAATCCCTGGCCCACAGGATGGATGGAAGGGTCTGATGCAAAAAAGAGGAAAGCCGGGCAGCGGCGGACGGATCAGCCTGCACGACCTCCTCCCGCACCCTGACCTTGTGCCAGAGGGAACAGGGATGGATATCTTCCGGGGATGGCGGCAGGGGGGACGATTCATCGCCTTCAAGAGAAAGAACGACAAGCCTTGCCCGGCCGGCGTGCTTATCCTTAAGAAGTCCGATGGCCTTTTTACCGGCGGCAAGATCAGTTATGGTGAGAAATTGGAGCCGTTCGCCCAGGGCTGCCTCCACGGCCCGCTCCCAGCCGGGATCGGTCTCAAGCTGCTCGGCAAGGAGCCTGCCTGAGAAGGACTCCTCGAACCGGGCGAGATACTGATTGCCCTTGGCAACGCCTTCATATTGCTCGTAGGTGTGGCGCAGGGTCAAAAGCCGGGATTTCTGGGCGGCGATCTCTTCCTTGGCCCGTTGCATCAGGTCCCGGTCCCGAAGCATCTCGGCGGCCAGGACCCTTTCCTCCTCTTCAGTCCGGAGAAGCTCCTCCTGTAAGGACGCGATCCCGGCATTGACCGCGGCCAGGGCCTCTTCTTCCTGCAAGAGTTCCTGATCGAGCCTGTTGGTCTCTATGGTCTTCGCCCCTTCCTCTTTTTTAAGGGACATAGTCCGCCGGCCAAGATCAAGCCGGCGTCTTACCAGCTCATCTCGGCGCGAGGCCAGGTGTTTTTCCTGGCCGGTAATATCGCCGAGTTTTAGCCTTGCCTTCTCGACCGCCCTGGTCTTTTCATCCAGGCTCATCTTTTTTTGCTGAAAGAATGACTCTTGGACGGCCAGTTCCTCGTTAAAGAGAGAAAGCCGGCCAAGAACCTCCTCTTTCTTTTGACTCACCTGGGCCTTGCCAACTCTAGTCTCGGCAAGCCGCTGCTCCACGGTCTTTTGTTCTTCCCGGCCCTTGGCTACGGCGTATTCGGAACGTGAAATCTGTTCGATAAGTTCCCGGCGCCTGTTCTCGAGGTCCTGGATCCTTGCCTTGCCGGCGTAGCAGTTTTGTGCCCAGGCCTTTTGTTTCTCCTCAGCAAAAATAAGTTCGAGGGCGATCTCCTCCTCTAAAAGCTCAAGCCGCGAGACCCTGGTCCTCGCCTCCTCTTCCTGCAGTTTGAGCCCGGCAAGATCCCCTTCCCCCGTCTTGATCGCCTCGTTCAAGAAGGCGAATCTCCGGGCTGCGAGGGCGAGTTCCAGCCCCTTTAACTCCTCCTTGAACTGGAGGTACATCATGGTCTTCCGGGCCTGACGTTTTAAGGTCTGGCGATGGCGCCCCACCTCGGCCAGCATATCGCCGAGCCGGTCGAGATTCTCCCTGGTCTTTACGATCTTGACCTGGGCCTCCCGGCGCTTGACCTTGTATTTGGTGATCCCGGCCACCTCCTCGATCATGGCGCGCCGTTCTTCCGGCCGGCAATCTATGGAGGAGCCGATTCTGCCCTGGTCGATAATGGAGTAGGCATGGGTCCCGACGCCGGTATCCATGAAGAGGTATTGCACATCCTTAAGGCGACAGTTTTTTTTGTTGAGGGCGTAATCGCTGTCCCCGCCCCGGAAGAGACGGCGGGTGATCATGATCTCGGAAAGACCCGCAAATTCAACGGGCAGTTGGGTGGAATCGGTCTCCAGGGTCAGGTTGATCTCGGCAAAGTTGGCGGGATTTTTGCCATTGACCGAGATCACATCCTCCATATTCCTGCACCGCATGTTTTTAGGGCTCTGTTCGCCGAGCACCCAGCGGATGGCATCCACGATGTTGCTTTTTCCGCACCCGTTCGGCCCCACCACCGCAGTAATGCCGGGCGGAAAGGTCAGGACGATCCGTTCGAGGAAGGATTTAAATCCGTGGAGTTCCAGTCGTTTTATGCGCATGTCGGAGAAAAAATGTCATTTTCGGGTTGGCGAAACATCTGCTTTGTTATTATGATGCGCAATTACAAAAATAAGGGGGCCATGAATCACTACGAGTTCATTCTTTTTATTATCCAGATTGGCGTGATGCTGGCGGTGGCGCTGACGTTCGGCCAACTGATGCGCAGATTCCACCAACCGGCCGTGCTCGGCGAGTTATTGGGAGGTATTGTCCTGGGCCCTACGGTGTTTGGGGTCATTACCCCCTGCCTCTATACCTCGCTGTTTCCAAGCACCGGCAATGTCACGACCGCCCGGGAGGCCGTGCTCAAACTCGGCATGCTCTTCTTCCTCTTTGTCGCCGGCCTACAGGTAAATCTGTCCCATCTGCGGCAACGAGGTCGGAGCGTGATATTTACCGGCATCCTGGGGATTTTCGTGCCGTTTGCCCTGGGATTCGGACTGGTCATGTTTATTCCCGAGCTCTGGGGCCCTATCCCGCAGGGCACTCCCTTGCTGTTTGCCATGTTCATCGGCGTCGCCCTATCCATCTCCGCCCTGCCGGTCATTATCAGGATCCTCATGGATCTTGACCTCCTCAACAAGGAGATCGGCGTTATAGTGGTGGCCGCGGCCACAATCAACGATTTGATCGGCTGGTCAATGTTTGCGGTGATTCTCGGCGCCTATCTGCCCGACCGCTCGGTCGGTGAAGGGGCATGGATGACCCTTGGCCTGAGTTTGGGGTTGTCGCTGTTTATCCTGGTTATGGGACGTTTCGTCGGTAGTCATGCCCTGCGCTGGCTGGCCCCCCGTCTTCCCTGGCCAAGCGGTTTTATCGGGATCACGGCGATATTGATCCTCTTTTCCGCGGCCATGTCAGAGGCGGTGGGAATCCATGCCGTATTCGGGGCCTTTCTCCTCGGCGTTTCCCTGTCCCAGGATACTGAGGGGCTAAACCGCGCCCATGAGGCGGTCTACCAGTTTGCGATCAGCTTTTTTGCCCCCCTCTATTTTGTCTCCATCGGGCTTAAGGCCGATTTTGCCGCCAACTTCGATCTTCCCCTGGTCCTGTTCATATTTGTTGCCGCGAGCATAGGCAAGATCGGTGGCGCCGGCCTTGGGGCCTGGGCCGGCGGGACCCCCTGGCGCGAGGCAATGGCCGTCGGTTTCGGCATGAACGCCCGGGGGGCGATGGAGATGATCCTGGCCTCGGTAGCGCTTGAATATCAGATTATCAATCAACGCATCTTTGTGGCGTTGATCGTGATGGCGCTCATCACCTCGATGCTGAGCGGTCCGGCCATGCAGCGGTTACTGACGAGACGCGGGGATGTTGAGGCGCGGGGAGGGGGAGAGATAGAGGGGTGACGAACGGGTGAAATCCGGCACCTTCGTGGTGGTGCGCCTTCCGATTGGGCGGGTTTAAAACCCGCCCCTACAACGACAGCGCGAGAACTGACCCCCGATTCCGCGTCGGGTGCAATACAAAAAAGTGACAAACCAGCAATTTTCTTGAATGTCGAATGTCGAACAGGGAATATCGAATGTCGAAGGA
>CAZDYX010000360.1:0-4102 GCA_964509775.1 uncultured Desulfobulbia bacterium
ACCCTGTCTACGGCCAGGGAAATGTTGATTCAGGCCAGGAAGTGATGCTAATCGTTAAAACATGAAAGAGGATTCAAGGGATCCAGGGGCCAAGGGTTCAAGTGAAAGGCGTGGAATTTAAATCCCCTGCGGTTCCCCGGAGGGGAACCCTTTCTATAGCTCGACGAAGTCGAGCGGCTGAATCCTTGAATCCTCTTTTTGTGTTAAATCGCCATGCCCCGCCTTTTGGGGCATGGCACCACGAAGCATGAAAAAGCGAATATCGAATATCGAATATCGAATCATGAATGTTGAAGGAGAGTTTCTTTTAAATTCCGAAATCCGAAATCCGAAATCCGAAATTGGAATCTATTTTCGAACTAAATAATTATGATCCTGTTTGATTCCTCCCCTTGCCTGATCAATCCTAAAAGGGCCCGTTCAGAACCCGCCATTGACCCCCTGGCCCTTCTGATTGCCCTTCCCGGAGATCTGCAGCGGATGACCAGGTTTTTTGGGGAAACCGGGTTCCCGGGCTTTAAAAATAATTTTTTACGGGTTTTTCAACTGAACGAGACCCATAGAGCCACAGGACTGGCCGGCCCGGCGGTCGGTGCCCCTCAGGCGGTGATGATTCTGGAAAAGTTGATAGCCCTCGGTGCCCGGCGTATTATCTTCCTGGGCTGGACAGGAGGTCTAAGTCCGGGCTTATCCCCCGGAGACCTCGTCTTGCCGGATAAGGCCTTCAGCGAAGAAGGGACTTCCCGTCATTACTCCAACCAGAAAAAGCCCCAACCTGCCTCGTCGCTGCTTAAAGATCTCAGGGAAGCCATGGAAGAAGAAGGGCTGCCCTTTAGACAAGGGCCGGTTTGGACCACCGATGCCCCTTATCGGGAAACGATAGAAAAGGTTAAGTCCTTTCAATCCCAAGGGGTCCTGGGGGTGGATATGGAAACTTCGGCCTTTTTTACCGTCAGTGCCTTTCGGGGGATAGAAGGGGCCGCCATTTTGATCGTCTCCGATGATCTTTCAGGAATGACCTGGCGGCATGGTTTCCGGGAGCCCAAATTTATAGAGGCCAGAAAAAAAGTAGCCCGATTCTTATTGCGCTATGTCGTTCGGGATTAAAGCCTTGATCAGTCCAAAACCTCCCGGACCTTGGCGGCCAGGCTTTGGACGGTAAAAGGCTTTTGGATAAAGGCGATTCCTTCCTCCAGGATACCGTGCTGAACGATCACGTCGTCGGTATAGCCGGACATGTAGAGCACTTTTATGCCCGGACAGCGGGTCGCCACCCGCTCGAAGAGCATCTTGCCGTTCATATCGGGCATAACCACATCGGTGATCAGCAGATCAAGAGGGCCGGCATGATCCGCCAGAAGTCGAAGGCATTCCGTACCGTTAGTTCCCGAAAGTACGGCGTAGCCCTGCCTCTCCAGGATGTGCACGGTCAGATTGCGGACCATGTCGTTATCCTCTGCCAGGAGGATGGTCTCGGTACCGCAACCGTTTTTGGACATCGTAAGTGGGGTGATCGAATCCGTAATACCCGCCCGGGCGGCCGGTAAGAAAATTTTGAAAGTCGATCCCTTGCCCGGCTCGCTATAAACCCAGATGCTGCCGCCGTGTTGCTTGACAATGCCGTAAACCGTAGCCAGACCCAGTCCCGTTCCTTTCCCCTTTTCTTTAGTGGTAAAGAAAGGGTCGAAAATGTGTTCCCGTGTCTCGGCGTCCATGCCCTGGCCGGTATCACTCATGGCCAGTAAGATGTAGGGACCCTGCTGCACCCCATGATGCTCGGCCGTATAGGTCTCGTCGAGCTCCGCTGTCTCAGTCTCGATGGAGATCCGGCCGCCGTCGGGCATAGCGTCCTGGGCATTGACCGCCAGGTTCATGATGACCTGCTCGATTTGCCCCACATCCGCTAAAACGGTCGTCAAGGAAGGGGAAAGCTTCGTCCGGACTTCGATATCCTCCCGGAGCATTCGCCGCAACAAGGTTTCGAAGCTCGAGATGGCCCGGTTAAGGTCGACCACCTTGATCTCCAGGGCCTGTTTGCGGCTGAAAGCGAGCAATTGGCGCACCAGGTCCCTGGCCCTCAACCCCGCCCGGTGGATTTCTTCGACCGAATGGTGCCGCTCGTCTTCCAGGGAGAATTGGTCGAGGAGCATCTCGGCGTAACCGAGGATGGGGCAAAGCAGGTTGTTGAGGTCGTGGGCCACCCCACCCGCCAACCGGCCGATAGCCTCCATCTTCTGGGCCTGGTGGTATTGTTCTTCAATCGAATCTTTCTGCTCCCGGAGTCGCACCTGCTCGGTGATATCAACGACGATCCCCCGAAAACCTTTCATCCCGGCCTCATCTCGGATAGGCGTCGTATAGATGATGCAGGGGAAGGTGCTGCGATCCTTTCGCAGGGCCGTATATTGCTGACCCGGAAGATCTTCGCCTTGCAATCTTCTGGTCATATCGGCTCGCACCCGGTCCCGTTCCTCGGGCACCAACAGGTCCATGGCGTTTAAGCTTTGTTGAAAGTCAGAAGGAGTGTATCCGAACATCTCAAAAGCAAAGCGGTTGACAAAGGTGGCTCGCCCCGCCAGATCCGTTTCGAAAACAGTCTGGGGAAGAAGCTCGGCCAGCTCTCGAAACCGCTTTTCGCCTTCCTCGGCCCTGCGACAGGCACCGTCGAGTTCTTTCAGCATATTGGAAAGGGCCGCCGATTTTTCTTCCAGGTGAATCTTATGCTCTTCCAATTCCTGGATACGGGTCTGCAATTGGGGGTAAAAGCTTTTGCGGCCGGCCCGTTCTCCCAATCCCATGATTTTGGTCCTCATTTCAGCCCGGTCCGGTTGTCCCTCAAAGGGCTTGCTCATAGATCACCTCGATTTCGCGCACCGTCGGAAAGGTCGGATTGGTAGCCAGGCATGGATCGCGGAAGGCCTTGCGCGCCATATCCGGAATATCGTCAGGGGTCACCCCCAACTGGCCCAGCGTTTGGCGGATGCCCACCTGCCGGCGCAGATGAGCAAAGGCTTCCGCCAGTCTTGATCCATCGTCTGCCGATCCCGGCAGATCGAGCCCCATCAACCGGCCGACAGTGCGATATCGCTCGGCGGCGGCCTCAAAATTGAAACGGACCACGTGCTCAAGCAGAATGGCATTGCAGTCACCGTGGGCCAGATCCAGCCGCCCGCCCAAGGCGTGGGCCATGCTGTGAACCAGCCCCAGACTGGCGTTGGAAAAAGCCAATCCGGCCAGCAGGCTGCCCAGCATCATGCCGTTGCGGGACTCCATGTCCCGGGGATCCCGGACTGCGCCGGGCAGGTGACGGATCACTAAGCGGATGGCCTCCAGCGCATTCAAGTCGGTCAGCGGCGAACTGGCGTTCGAGACATAGGCCTCGACAGCATGCACCAGCGCATCCACACCGGTGGCGGCGGTCAGTTCCCCGGGCATGGTGACCGTAGTGGTCGGGTCAATCAAGGCCACGTCGGGCACCACGGTTTTGCTGATGATGGCGATCTTCACCCGTCGCACCGTGTCGGTGATGATGGCAAACTGCGAAACGTCGGCCGAGGTGCCGGCTGTCGTGGGGATGCAGATCAGTGGCGGGCCGGGAATGACCACCTCGTCGATGCCTTCAAACTCCAGGACGTGCCGCTGGTTGGTTGCGACGATGCCGATGGCCTTGGCGCAGTCCATGGGGCTGCCGCCCCCCACGACCACGATAACGTCGCACTTTTCAGAACGATACAGGTCGGCACCGGCCATAACTTCGTGGTCTTTGGGGTTGGGCGTCACGTCATCGAAAACCACCAGAGAGATCCCGGTTTCTTTCAGGGCCTTTTCCACAGAGCCGGCCCAACCGACCGCCCGCACACCGGGGTCGGTGACCAGGAGTACTTTACGAGCGCCGAAGTTGGCTGCATATTGCCCTATCAGGCACAAGGCCCCTTCCCCGATGACAATATCCGGGATGACGAATTTCCTCAGATCCGGTTTTTCGTTGGTAGTCATCATAAAACAGCCTGGGGACGGAAGCTGAGAAGTTCTGTAATGGCGCCCATGGCCGAACCCTTGATGATGCGGCCGATGCATTTTGTGACGGACTTAGAAGAGATCG
>CAZDYX010000361.1:0-4096 GCA_964509775.1 uncultured Desulfobulbia bacterium
CACCATGATTCACCGGGAGGGCTTCTTGTTTAATTCCTGTTTTGGACAAGAGTGATTTTATATTTTTCCTGTTTAAAGGAAGGTATGCCAACATTTCTTAATAGATACTATTCCGGCAGAAACCTGAGCTTCTTTATCGGAGAAGGTTGCCTCATGTTCTTGTCTATCATGTTGGTCAACTTGATCTTCATCGACAGTTATATTTTTTCGTTTGATTTGTTGAGCTATGCCAGGCAGGCCATGGTTGTCACCGTTGTCTTTCAACTATGCCTCTATTTTTTTGATCTCTACGATTTGAATTCGACAACTTCGATGGTTGAAACCGTCACCTCCATAACCAAGGCCTTTGGCTTTGGATGTGTAACCCTCGCCCTGCTCTATTATCTCTTTCCCCTCTTACTGATCTCCACCCATGTTTTCCTGGTCGGCTACTTGGTTAATAGTGTGGTAGTTTTTCTTTGGCGTTCGTTCTATCACTTTGTCCTGCGGAGAAGAATGTTCGTACAAATGGTGGTTGTGATTGGGACTGGAAAGCTTGCCTGCGCAATCGCCAAGGAGGTAGAGGGCAAGAGAAGCTCGGTATATAAAATTGTAGGTTTTGTTGGCAAGGAAAAACCGGAATACAATCCATTCAACGCTCCGGTATTTTCAGAACTCGAGGATATGGGACCTGCTTTAACCAGGAAGAAATTAAATAGAATTATCGTCGCTCCCGAAGATAGACGGGGGGTAACGCCGGTAGGGGTACTCTTGCAGTGCAAGATGCAGGGGATCATCGTTGAACCTGGGGTAAGTTTTTACGAGCGGATAACCGGTAAAATTCTCGTAGAATGGGTTGATCCGAGTTGGATAATTTTTTCGGATGGCTTCGGTATTACCAGGCTTAAAAGGTCACTCAAGAGGATTGAAGACATACTGTTCTCCGGCATGCTTTTGCTATCAACCTTGCCGATCATGGCACTTTCAGCGATTGTTATAAAGCTGGAGTCATCAGGTCCCATTTTTTATTTCCAAGAGAGAGTGGGCCAATATGGTCATCCGTTTTTCGTCGCAAAATTTCGATCTATGTTTCAAGATGCGGAAAAAAATGGTGCTGTATGGGCTTCTGTAAATGACAAGCGGGTGACCCGCTTCGGTTCAATCATTCGTAAGCTTAGGATTGACGAATTGCCGCAGTTATGGAACGTTATCAAAGGCGACATGAGCTTTGTTGGTCCGCGGCCCGAACGTCCGATCTTTGTCAAGGAGTTGGCCAAGGTGATCCCCTACTACGGCATACGGCATGTCATAAAGCCCGGCATTACCGGCTGGGCACAGATATGTTATCCCTATGGGGCATCGACAGAGGATACACTGCGAAAGCTTGAGTATGATCTCTTTTATCTAAAAAATTTTTCTACCATCCTCGATTTTGTCATTGTTTTCAAAACTATTAAAACAGTTCTCGGACAAAAAGGCGCTCGCTAAGATATAATAGAAAAGACGATTGATTTACCTGTTTTTTCGATTTTTGTTGTTCCCTCCACACGTATGGAAAGTGCTTTCTACTCAGCTCTTTCTCTTTTCAAGAATACTGGAAACGTTATTCTCTTACCTTCGGCTGTTTCGATTTTCTGTTTTCATCAGGTATCTTAAAAGACGAATTAGGCTTTTCTCTCATATTCCTCCATTTCATCCATAGTGTTGTAGTCTTTCCAAGAGTATTCAGTCTTGTTCTATCTCATCATAGCTACTAACGTGTTTATTTTTCTTCAATACATTTTTATTTCATTTAGAAGATACATTTCTTTCAATGCATTTCAACTATTTGCTCGCTTACAGTGATGTCTCCTCATTGCGTTCATACAGTTCGAATCACTACTACTTGTTGCGTTTGATTGAAACAATTACGCAGCACTTCTGTTGATGCAACATTGTTCACGTTCTATAGTTCGGCCCTCCCGCTCTCCTCGCACCACTTTAACTCCCTGAAACTGTACAAATAAAAATTGAACTTCGCGCGTTATCGTTCAAGGCATAAGACTTGCTTTTAACTGTGCAGACTTGAATGTAAGCGAAGCTAATTTTTTTGTTTTTTAAGGATTGTTTTATCGCCTTTGCGACTTTAGGGAGTGGTTCAAATATTCACACTTCGGGAAAACCTCTTTTTAGTGAATAAGGTCTTTCCGTAGGTGATTTCCGTCGTTTAGGACGGCATATATTTGGCGGAAATATTTGGTACTCGGCACGTTAAAGGAGGGTGTTACGAGTTGTTCAGGAAAACTTCCCTGGACTGAATCTGAGTAAGGGGGGATTGGTGTAGATTGCCAGAGGCGTTTCCATTTTGGCAATCGAATCAAGACCAAATCAATTGAGCATTTAAATGGAGAAGAAAGCAATGAAGAAAAAGATGATTGGAGTTTTAGCACTAGGATGTTTGCTCGCTGCCCAACAAGCATCAGCAGGTCTGGACTCCGCCCTTAGTGGATATGTAGGGCCGCTTTACTTTGACTTGTCGGGCTACGCAAAGAGTCTTGACACCGGCGGAGAGACCTGGGGTGTTATCACCGTCAATGGAGTATTCAAAGATCAGGCGCAGACCGTTGCCAACCGTTTATGGGTTTCCAGCGCTTTGGACCAGGTTTATGGTATGTTTTATGGATTGACTGATGTTTATGTCACACCTACTTCCACCGGATATAGCATTGGCCAGGGTGGAGGAGGTTTTGCTTTGTACGGAGTTGCCGGGGGTATTGATTTTCTCAATGAGGGGACCGCCGGGCGAACCGGAGTCGCTTCTTATGCCGGCTTTGGTTCCGACCTGCTGTTCGAAGGTCACTTCGATAGTGGCGTTGATCCGTTGGATAACAGAGTCACTATAGTCCAAACTGTTCTCGACGATAAGTCGCCAACATCCGGTGAAGGTGTCGGTTATGGCTCGGTGACGGGCGGCTCGATGTTTGCTCAGCTTAATTCCAATTCGATTATCGATTCGACTGGTGGGATTCATGACATGTCTTTCTCGTTTAACGTCCTGCCGCCAACAGAATTAGCAGCCTTGGCTGGTTGGAATCAGAGTTTGACTGATCCAATGTCGGCCAACGCTGTTCCTGAGCCGGCATCGATGCTCCTTTTCGGCACGGGGCTGATCGGTGCAGCCGGGATGGCGAGAAGAAAGTATCTCGCGAAAAAGGAAACTGCAAGCTAACATGACAAGAGCAGAGTCATGATATTCATGACTCTGCTCACCTCGACAGCAACAAGCCGTTGCCCGCCTCGCCAGAAACTCGACCAACTCATCCAAACCCCCGTCCTCGGATCCGCCCGGGTTGAAAAAACCGGACATCGGCACGAAGCCCGGAATCCACTTTCCCATTCCCTGATCGATCCTACCCGACAACCGCTGCGCCACCAGGTCTTCGAACTGCCGAAGGTTGTCCCGGAAAAAATTGAATATCGACAGCATTGGCTGCGTTGTTCTTGTGGTCACTGCACCCTCGCCCCTTTGCAGAAAGAGGTGGCAGGTTCCAGTTTCGGCCCCAGGCTCCATGCCGCCATCGCTTACCTCACCGCAAACCACCGAGTCAGCCGCAGGGGCATCGCGGAAATCATGGCCACCCTTTTCGGGATCAATATCTCCACCGGCGCCGTCTGCAAAGTCAACGAGCGTGTCTCCGAGGATTGTCGTCCGGTCGTTGGGGCCATCAAGCGTTATGTTGCCGCCGCAGCCTTGCTCAACATCGACGAAACCGGCTGGAAAAACAAAGGCAACAATCGCGCCGAACGTGCCATCCGACCTGCCGTGCAATGGCGCAAGCTCTGCTTCGGCTCACAATCCGATAGCGGCGAGCGCTTTGTCGACCGGCTGTTGTCCGTTACAGCAACTTGCCGCCTGCACGGCGTCAATCCCTTCGAATTCCTCACCAAGGTCGTCTCCTCCGCTTCCGCCGGAGAACAGCCGCCTCAACTCCTGCCTCAACAGTACCACCTGAATAGCTGATCCTCACTTTCCCTTGGCCTACCCATTCACTCTCGTGGCCATTTGGGCCCGGTGAACGGTTACGATCTTTTTTCCGGCAGCTATTTTGCGTTCTGTAATCGCCGCAGGGATCTGGTG
>CAZDYX010000362.1:0-4087 GCA_964509775.1 uncultured Desulfobulbia bacterium
ATAAGGCGTCCTTAATAGCTTAAATATGTGCTCCCCAAAATCCGTTACAATCAGATTTTATTTACCCGTACCGTAAAGCACTACCTTAATTGTACTAAAAATCAATTTCATGTCCAGCAATAATGACCAGTTATCAATATATTCCAGATCCATCCGCATCCATTTTTCAAAATCAACCCCATTTCTCCCGCTTACTTGCCAAATACACGTCAAACCCGGCTTCATCGACAAACGACGGCGCTGCCAGGGCTTGTATTTTTCCACCTCTGAGGGTAAGGGAGGACGTGGCCCGACCACGCTCATCTCCCCTTTTAGGATATTGATTAGTTGCGGCAATTCGTCGAGGCTTGTCTTGCGTAAAAATTTGCCGATCAAGGTAATGCGGGGATCATCCTTAATTTTAAAGACCGGCCCATCCATTTCATTGGCATCTGCCAATTCTTCCCGCATCTTTTCCGCATCAACCACCATGGTTCGAAACTTGTAAAGTGTAAAACGCCGACCATTCACCCCACACCGCTCCTGCTTAAAAAAAATCGGTCCCCGGGAATCGAGCTTGATAAACAAGGCGATAAAGAGAAAAACAGGAGACAAGACAACCACCCCGACCACCGCGGCCACATAATCAATAAAGGCCTTGATCAGCAACTCCGTCCCTTTTTGGGGCGTGGAGGACAATCCAATGGTGGGCATGCCAATGAATTGCTCTAAATAGACCGATGCGGTTTCCGGCTGATACATAATCTTCTGGATTTGCCAGTCGGGAAGAATGCGAATACTTACCCCCACCTCTTCGGCAAAGGCGATATGCTCCCGAACATCCTTTATCTTCTGTAATGGCATGGCAAACACCACCTCGTCAACAATAGAGTTCAGAATGATGGTGCGAAAATCAGCCAATGTCCCGATCACCATGACGCCATGATCGACCGCTGACCCTACGAGACTGCCATCCACCTCCAGACAGCCCAGCAACCGGTAACCAGCCCCAGGATTTTGCATGACCGCCCTGATCATCTCGCGGGCCCGTTCCCGGCTGCCTATTAACAGGATGTTTCTGAAATTAAACCCTCTCTTACGATAGGTGACAAGAACATGGAATATTATCCCCTTGCTGACAATAAGCAACACGCCGGTAAGAATAACGAAGATGCCCATCATAATCCGGCTGAAATCCTGGACCTTGAGCAGGTAACAGATAAGAATGATAAGAAGGAAACCGGCAAAAACCGCCTTGACTATTTTGAGAAAAATCTTATAAAAAGTCTGCCGTCTGAAGGATTCATAAAAATTGAATATATTAAAACACAAAAAAAAGACCACCAGGCTTAACAACAATACAAAGGGGTAATTAAGCTTGGGATGAAGACCGGCAAACCCCGCCGGCAATAGATTCTGCTTAATTACGTAGGCCAAGACAAAAGAAAGACCCACCAGACACAGATCTAGCAGTTGATGTCCCCGATTAAGGAGCTGGCTCCGCTCACGTAACATTAGAATCCCTGCCCTTTAGGGTCGGCGCGGAAATAACTTCACATTTTCGCATCCCGTCTTCAGACCATCTTTTCATTCTGAATTCTGACTCCTGGCTCCTGAATTCTTTTAATTGATAAATATTTTTGGCTAAATCTTAGCCCTACTCCTAGCACTGGCAGCCTTTTTTAACAAATATCCGATCCTCAGGAGTATATTCCCCTTGTTCTCAGTGTAGCAGATATTCTGACAGACATACATTGGCAGATTTAAGTCAACATTGATGCATTCGTAAAAAGTCGTCACCCCGTCCGGCCTGGTGCATACCAGGTGGATTTGCGATCCCCCTGCTTGATGAGATAACCCTTTTCGACCAGTTTCCGCAGATGGACTTTAAGGGTGTTTCGATTGACGGCAAAGAGCGTCACAGCCTCGCCGATTGTCACGCGGCCACGCTCTCTCGCCAGCACCACGAGACGTTCGGCAAGGGGAGGAAGGGCGGCGAGTTGCCTTTCCTGCTCCAACTTGCGGTGAAGGATATCCTTCTGCTGTTTCAGGATACGTAAAAAAACCGCAGCCAGGCATCCAGGTTCTCATCCTGAGTTCGGATCAGCCTCTGCGCAGTTCGCAGTGCCCGGTAATAGCCTTCCTTGTTTTCCTCAACGATTCGCTCCAGGGAAGAGTATGGCACATAGAGGTATCCGGAGCGCAGCAGCAGAAGAGTGGTCAGGATGCGTGACAGACGTCCGTTCCCGTCCTGGAAAGGATGAATGGCCAGAAAGTGCACAGTAAAGGCCGCGATAATGAGCAAGGGATGCAGTGACCCCGCGGCAAAGGCGTGGGCCGTTTCCGCCACCAGCTCGCTCATCAGGCGCGGCGTCTCGAAGGGAGATGATGTCTCGAAGACAATGCCAAGGCTCCTGCCGGCAGGGTCAAAGGCCTCGATGTGGTTTCGGAAGTTTTTTGTACTCGCCCCGGTGGCGGTCATCCTTGGAGCTGTATTGCAGCAGGATACCGTGCAGTTGCTTGATATGCCTCTCATCCAGCGGAATGTGGACATAAGGAATCGAACACTATGTTCATGGCCTCGGCATAGCCAGCCACCTCCTCTTCGTCCCTCGACCGGAAAGATCGGATATCGAGGTTCGCCAGAAGAACCTCGATATCATGATCCGAGAGTCTGGCCCCCTCGATGCGGGTGGAGGAGCCCACCGATTCGATAGTGGCCACCTGGCGAAGCGAGGACAGAATCTCCGGCGCCAGACGGCCGAGCATCTCCCATCGGCCTTTGAATTCGTCGAGTTCGGCCACAAGGGACAACACTTCGGCGTCGATATTCATGGAAAGGCCATAAATCACGGCAGATGCCTTTTACCCATAAGCTCACCCATAAACACCCATAATCTAAGTAAATAAAAAATTCTACCTTTTGTTGATTTGGTTACCGTAAAAATAGAATTCAGGAGTCAGGAATTGCGTATGGTGCCCCTGGAATTTGATCCGATTTGATCCGGCTTCCAATAATGCAGAAGAAAACCCTGAACGTCCTGCCGCGAACAGACTTATTTAAGAGCGTCCCGTCTTGCCCCATAAGAGCAATCGCCGAAGAACGGCTCCGAGATGGGCAAGGAATTTGCGCCGGCGTGCCTCCTTTGGCTACGGTCAGGCAGCTTGCTGGGACTGTTTGGTAAGCAAGTCCCAAAGGAATTCGGGCGCGAAATCTGCGCCATTAGCCCAGACCACGGTTCCCATGGTGCTGTCCTGGCGCGCGGTGGCGAACATGGCGGGATCTTTGAGCGGTTCGAACATTTCTCCCCAAAGTTCGCTGGCAAGGTCAATAACGCCGGAGACGCCGTTATTGAAACAAACAAAGAGTCGATAGTCGTTACGCGGTTCGATCAGTGTGGTGTGGAGGATCATGGCTTTACTCCAGCGGAGAAATACGTTTGAGCGGTTTACGCTGCTCGGCTAAGCGCCAGTCTTCGAGCAACTCCGCCTTGTGCTCGTCGAGCCAGTCGAGAACTGCACGCAGGGCTCGCTTGGGGAATGCTCCGCACACGACCCCCGTTTCGATCTCGACAGTGGTTTCGTAGTCGCCGTACCGCGCATGAAAGTGAGGCAACGGGTGATCGCCCCAATTCATGAAGATGATGATACCGAGAAAGCGAGATATTTCCGGCAAGGTTAGTCTCCAAAAGTCGCACAGAAAAACAACATTCTTTCTAACTGATTGAAGTTAACCTCCATGTCCAACTTCTGGGGGACAATGCCGATCAACAGATCCCGCACCATCTCCAGATTGGCGATAAGCAGCTTGTAGCCGGTATCGCGATTCTGACTCAGTTTCCATGTTAGCGGAAAAACAACCTTCCGACAAGAAAAACAATTGTCGGAAGGTTGAAGGCGCTAAACAATGAATCTTTGCCATTGCAGCCTCCTAACCCATATTTAACAACAGCGATTTTTTTATTATAATATCGGGGTATTATTTTAAAAAATTTTCTAATTGAAAACTCCTGTGTCCGCGGCGATGAAGAAGCTCTTGGCAACCAAAGCCCCGCTTCCTGGAGTCTCCCTTGAACCAAATAACACTCATGCTGAGTCTCGCGGATTG
>CAZDYX010000363.1:0-4074 GCA_964509775.1 uncultured Desulfobulbia bacterium
AGGTCAATCCAGATTACAACTCATAACATAATCATTCTCGCAACATAATGACCCTACTCTATTATTCTGTCAGCCAGAATGTGACGAAGGGCTTCTGTCAGATTGACTGTCTCCCCAAGCATCAACCGGGAGTTCTTTCGCGTTGGCGGGATGCTCTTGTCGGCTCTACTCTTTTCGGAGGAAGGCGGACAACTTCATGACCTGAGGCGATCTGAATAGCACGCAAGTCAGCACAAATCGCAGCGAGATCACCTCCGAACTTCCGCGTATGCTCCATCCTATGCCTCCTTACTTCCTCAACAATGGGATCATTCATCTCTCGACCTCCAATAGCTCTTCCGGTGAGCAGATTTCTGAACATTGGTATCCTTCGTTTTCGACAGTCTGCCTGACCATTTTACGGGTAAACGGATTGTTCAGGTGAGCGAAGTTCCAGGTGATGAGAACATCCATGCCGTTGACAGCGGCCACCGCGACATGAAGGGCATCTTCCGGCATACTACCTTACCATCAAAAAACAGCCTATTAATTTTTTTACGTATATTAATTCTACTTTGTCACATTAGGGAATTCAGAAGTCAGAATTCAGGAGTCAGAATAAATCGAGCCACCGGACGAAAAGACTGTTTATCTTTCCTCCTGAATTCTGACTTCTGAATTCTGGATTCTTTTTGAATGTGACAAAGTAGAATTAATGTTGGATGACAAATGGACAAGAAAATATTATGAACAGAGACGGCTATTGATGAGAGTCGACATCCTTAGCCCAAAGATTATCGGCCAGGAAATTTCCCCAACTCCTTTTTTTGTTCCCCACCTTATTTATGAGAACACCTTGACCAAAGGCAAAAAGACCGGGATTTGTTATGTCTGTCAGAATTGCGGGTATAAGACCGGCAAGTGGCTGGGCCGCTGTCCGGAATGCCAGGCCTGGCAGACATTGATGGAAGAGCAAGAAGAGGTGCGTCTGGTCCGCCCGCTCCGACAAGGAATAACTCCTCCCACCCCGCTCACCATGGCCGATGAGCTGCCGGCGTTGCGGTTTTCCACCGGTTTTTCCGAACTCGACCGGGTGCTTGGCGGCGGCGTGATGCCCGGCTCGGTCATTCTCATCGCCGGCGACCCCGGGATCGGCAAGTCCACCCTGTTACTCCAGATGCTCGCCAGGATCGGGGCGACCGGACACAAGGTTCTCTATGTCTCGGGCGAGGAATCCGGCCAACAGATAAGGATGCGGGCAAGACGGCTTGGGGCCGTCAATGAAAATGTGCTGTTATCCACCGAGAATTCCCTGGAGGCGATCCTTGCCATCCGGAGCGATTATCAGCCGGCATTGCTTGCGGTGGACTCGATTCAGACCCTGCAGTCCGTGGAACTTCCTTCCGGCCCCGGAAGCGTGACTCAGATCCGGGAGACTGCCGGTCGGCTCATCAGCATGGCCAAACAGGAGGATATCCCCGTGATCCTCGTGGGCCATATCACCAAAGATGGGGCCATTGCCGGACCCAAGATCCTTGAACATATGGTGGATACCGTGCTCTATTTCGAGGGGGAACGGGGCCATATGTATCGGATTATCCGCACGATTAAAAACCGCTATGGCCCCACCAATGAGATCGGCGTCTTCGAGATGAAAGAGGAGGGGCTTTCCGAGGTGGCAAATCCATCCGAGCTCTTTCTGGCGGAGCGGCCGATAGATGTGCCGGGTTCGGTGGTCCTGCCCAGCATGGAGGGCAGCCGGCCGATTCTCGTTGAGGTGCAGGCCCTGGTCAGTCCCTCCAACCTGGGCATGCCCCGGCGGACCGCTATCGGCGCGGACCAGCAACGTCTCTCCCTCCTTACCGCGGTACTGGAAAAAAAGGTGGGGCTATCCCTGGTGAACCAGGATATCTACTTAAACATCGCGGGCGGCATCCGGGTCGAGGAACCGGCGCTTGACCTCGGCATGGTCTGCGCCATTGCCTCAAGCCTGCTTGAAAGGCCGATACCTTCCAAAACGGTGGTCTGTGGCGAGGTAGGGCTGGCCGGCGAGATCCGCGGGGTGAGCCATATTGAATCCCGGATTGAAGAGGCCCATCGTCTGGGTTTTGACCGCATGCTTTTGCCCAAAAGCAATGCCGACCGCAGGATAAAAAAAACGGCCATGGAGGTGAAGGCGGTGGCAAATTTGGCGGATGTCATGGTCGCCCTATTTTAGAGGCGGAGACGCGGTCTGATGGCGCCAAGTTTCACGAGATCCGCAACCATCTCTGCCAAGGGAAGTCCCACAACATTGCTGTAGGAACCCTGGATCCGGGCCACGAGAAATCCGCCATGGCCCTGGATGGCATAACCTCCGGCCTTATCCAGGGACTCGCCGGTCATGACATAGGCCCTTATTGCCTCATCGGACAAACCGGCAAACTCCACCATACTTTTCACCGCCCGCTGCGCCAGAATGGAATCCCTGGCCCGGCAGACACAGTAGCCGGTGATCACCTCATGCACCTTGCCTGCCAAGGTCCTAAGCATCCGCTCCGCATCTTCCGAATCCCTTGGTTTTCCCATGATCGTGCCCGCAAGCACCACGGTGGTGTCGGCCCCCAGCACCCAGGCATCGGGATCGGAATTGGCAATCGTTTGTGCCTTTTCATGGGCCAGGCGAATCACATAGTCATAGGGAGATTCAGCCGGTCCCGGACTTTCTTCCAGTTCTGCCGGCCGCACCAAAAAGGAAAGTCCCAGGTCTTTTAAAAAGATATGCCTGCGGGGGGAGTTGGATGCCAGGATAAGGCGGCCTACGGTCTCAAAGGGGCCTGGTATCTTCAACTCGGCCGGCCACGCAAAAGGCTGCGGGGCTTGCACGATTATGCTTTCAGGAGCAAGGTGTTGCATGTCGGCAATTTATCCCTTACGAGTGGTGGCATGGCCATTTGACTTAAAGGCCTCATAAACACGAAGCGGCGGAAGATTGAGCATTTCATACTCGATATTGACGGCAGGGAAGCACTGTTCCAGATGGTCTTTAAGGTGATTATTTGCCTGATAAAAGGTTTGGTAGGCCAGGAATTTTCCGCCTGGTCTTAGGGCCGTAAAGGTGTTTTTTATGATCAGGTCCTTTAACGAGTTGGTGAGAAAGGAAAAGGGGATGCCTGAAATCACATAATCTGCCCTGGCCCTTCCAGATTGGGCCAGGGCGTCGAGGACCCGGGATGCGCAGTCGTTAATGATGGTCACCCGTGGGTCGGGAAACCTTTTTTTAAGGATCTTTGCAAAGTCGATATTCCGTTCAATGAGAATAAGAAGGCCATCCGGGTCCATATCATTTAACAGTTGCTGCGAAATAACCCCGGTGCCCGGACCATACTCAACCACGACCTGACAGTGCGAATAATCGATTTTGCTGCATACCTTTTTCACCCCCCACTCCGAGGTCGGGGTGATGGAGGCAATGTACCTATCCGTAAAGAAGTGTTTCATATACTCAAGTGTGCTCATGATCCTTCCTTCAAAAAAAATGGCAGGAGGCCCGGTTCGCGAGTCTCGATGGCTAAGGTTGTTGTTCAAGGGATTCTGGTTAGTTGGAGATTTAGCGGCACTCAAAGGCGCTAACCTTATGTGAGTTGCTGACAACCAGTGGTTTAAGGATGCGTCTTTTTTACCAGGCGATGGCCCGACCACCACCGTCGGGGACCAAATATACACCCCAAAGGGAGGTCCGGCCAGTTGTTTTTGATATAAAAAGGTAACTACCCAGGTGGGTTAGGTCGTTAGACTGTAGTCTGTTAGGCAGGAAATGAATCAAAGGATGGGCACATCTTCAATGTTCGACACAAGAATACTGTCGCGCGCGTCTTCTTCTACTGGATGCTCAAGAAGGCCGTGGAGCAGGTTGAAGATAACTTGCACGGCGGCGTTGGTTTGGTTCACATTACCAAAGGCAACCTGGAACGTATCGAATCCCCCTCCCGCCGCTGGTGGAGCAAGAACGGATTGTGGTGGAGTTGGAGGGGTACCGGAAGGTCATTGAAGGCGCGCGTCAGGTCATCGCAGGGCCTTGATCATCGTTTCGGCACAGTTCAATGCTTCTTGGTT
>CAZDYX010000364.1:0-1389 GCA_964509775.1 uncultured Desulfobulbia bacterium
TACCGATTGCGATGATGGGATACGCTAACACGGAAGCTACCCGCACAGCTCGAATTTTTTTGGCAGAACTCCGCAGGCCTGCTTCTGCAACTCCTGAAAAACAAAGAGAAACTGTTCAAAGCCACGTTCAGCACATAGGCGGTAATACCGCACACATAAAGGCGGACATGATCTTCCTGCGTATGGATTGAACATATCCTAATAATTTTAGCCTGTTGCAAAAGTCGTCACACCGGTGAAAACCGATGTCCATTGATTTTCGCAACTACTTGAAATTGCTGGATTCGGGCTTTTCCCCGTCAAGCGAGGACTAAACAGAGCGCCGGAATGACGAAAATGGCATTTTTTACGACTTTTGCAACAGCCTAGTTTTATTGCTTTTTTCATTATGCGCCAAAAACATGTTCGTTTATGGGCAAAGCTATTGCTATAATAACTGGTAAAAGAAATAATACAGCCTTGCCCAGTCCAAATATTCCAAATAAAAATCTTTAGGAGGCGGTGCGGGAATTTTTTGTTTTTTCATGAGTAAAAAAACAGGAAGGTAACTCAAAATCTGGTATCCGGAACACATCAAATCCAAACCATTAAGGAGGGTAACATCATGTTCCCAGGGCTTATAAAAAAAAATGCACAAAAAGGTTATACGCTCGTCGAGTTGATGATCGTCGTGGCCATCATCGGTATCCTGGCCGCAGTGACCATCCCGATCTACACGACCTACATCCAGAAATCAAGGGTGATCTCGCTGGTATTTCCAGGGGTCAATTCCATCGAAACCAATGTTGGTCTCTTCTTTACCGCCAACGGTACCATGCCGACCGCCATAAGCACCATGGCGGAGGATGCCGATACCAAGTACTTTACGCCGTACCTGGCCGCCGCTGGTGGAGCCCTCTCCTTCACCATCAATTCCAGTGCCACAACCTCCAAACTCTATCAACTCCATGGCCAGACCTTCACCGCTACCCCAGTGATAACCGCCGGCAAGATCCGGTCCTGGACCGTTACCGGGACACTGGCCACCAAACTCGGTATCACGAATTAACCCGCCTTGTCAGGGATTCTATCCATAATTTTTTACAGGACCGCCTTTCGGGCATCACCGGAAGGTGGTCCTGCATAACCGCGGGGCATGAGACATACAGATAATCATGATGAAAAAAAATGGCATCATCACCCCTCCGGTTTTACGCTTATCGAACTTATGATTATCGTGGCCATCATCGGTATCCTTGCGGCAGTGGCTATTCCGGCTTACATGGCATATATCCAAAAAGCACGATTTTACGCCCTGGTATTTCCCGGCATGCATGTATTTGAGACCCAGGTGAGCCTCTATTACGCCACTACCGATCTGATGCCTGATACACCCCAATTACTCAGCAT
>CAZDYX010000364.1:1399-4066 GCA_964509775.1 uncultured Desulfobulbia bacterium
ATGACCGACCACGCGGACACCACCTATTTCACCACTACCCTAAATGGCGGGGTGATCACCATTACCGTCAACTCGCCGGGGACCACGACCAAACTCTATAAATCCCACAATCAGGCCCTTACCGCCGCACCAATGACCGCAAGCGGAAAAATCTCCACCTGGCAGATCAGCGGCACCCTGGCAGTAATACTGGGGATCCAGAACTAAGAATATTGTGAACCGTTTCCTCGCCATCACTCCAGGCCGTGCATTTTTCTTGGTCTTCCTTTTTATCGCTATCAGTTATAGCAGTTCTTTGTATTCCCCTCTGGTTCTGGACGATCTCTCCTCCTTTATCGAGGTACCGAACGTTTATATCGATTCCCTCTCCCTGTTATCTCTCAATAAACTTGCCAACAGCCGTTTCGGCCCGGCCCGCCTGATACCAATCGCATCCTTTGCGTTTGATCACTATATCGGCAAGGGCAGCATCGTCCAGTTTCACCTCACCAATATCATGGTCCATATGGCTGCGGCATGTGCCCTTTTCTTTTTTCTTCAGGGCCTCCTGCAAACTCAAACCGGCAAGAATTCCCTGGCCTTCATAATTCCGCCGGGGCGGTATTGTCTGTTTGTTGCGGCCTTGTGGTCGTTAACCCCCATTCAGACCAATTGCGTGACCTACCTTGTCCAAAGGATGACCTCTCTTGCCGCCCTGTTCTATCTTGCCGCCTTGGCCTTCTATATATATGGACGTCTCGCCGCCAAACCGGGCAGACGCCGGTTACTCTTTTGTGCCGCATTTCTCTCTGGCCTGGCGAGCCTTTTTTCCAAAGAAAATTCAGCCACCCTTCCCTTTATGCTCCTCTTGGTTGAAATTATGTTCATTTCGCCGGGGTTAGGAAAAAGGATTGTAGGCTCCATACGGTGGTATCATTGGTGCATACTCGTTTGCATCATCGTCCTGCTTCTTCCTCTGGCGGACCATCCCTGGCAGAAGCTAGTCGCGGAGGGCTACCAGGTCCGGCCCTTTACCCTTAGGGAGCGGCTTCTCACGCAAACCAGGGTGGTTGCCTTTTACCTCTCCCTGCTCGCCCTGCCCCTTCCTGGCCGGATGAATCTTGATCATGATTTTGCCCTTTCCTTGGGCTGGCTTTCCCCCGCGACCACCATCCTTTCCTTCCTTTTTCTCCTCGCTCTTTTTCTAACGGGTTTTTTGATCAGAAAACGCTATCCGCTTATCAGCTTTGGCATCTTCTGGTTCTTTCTTGCCCTGATATTGGAATCCACCGTCATTCCCCTGGAAATTATCTTTGAACATCGGCTCTATCTTCCGTCAGTCGGTTTTTACCTGGCAGTGGTGAGTGGGATGGACCAGCTCTCCGTGCGTCTCTTCAGAAAAAACCCTGCTGAGGGGAAAAAAGTTCTATTCCTGTTTATGATCATCCTCGCCTCTGTTACGTCCCTGTTGACGACCTGGAGAAACTTTGACTGGAGGGATACATTGAGTATCTACCAGGATTGCGCGAACAAATCTCCCAACAAACCTAGGACACACGTAAACCTCGGCATCGCGCTGGGGAAGCTTTCCCGCTATGAGGAGGCGCTTGCCGCCCTGGAACGGGCCATTGCCCTAGGCAACAAATACGAAGAAGATTCAGTAAGCGCCACCAACAATATTATGGTCTGCTACATTCAACAAAAAAAATATGATGAGGCAATCAGCCGGGGAGAAAAATTCCTTAGAGAAGGATTAACCCCAGAGATGAACAGGGTCAGCCTGCCCAAATTTTTTTACAACTGGGGTTATGCCTATTACCTGGCGGGCCGATATTGGGAGGCCTTGGCAGCCTTCAGCGACGGCAGCCGACTTAACCCCCAGGCGCCCTATCTGCACGCCGCCCTTGAGGAGGTATTCGCCAAGGCGAGCCAGACCGAGGAAGGACGAAAGAACTTGGGACTAAGCGAAGAGCCGGCCGAGATTTCTTTACGCCTTGCCGAAGTAGCCTTAAACATCAGGGACTATTCGCACGCCAAGCTCTATCTTTACCGGGCAAAGGAACTTGCGCCGGACAACGCCAATCTCCTGCACCTGCAGCAACGATATGACCAGGAGATGGAACAAAACCAAAATTATGCGAATCAGACAGAGATAACAAATGACGATGTCTGTAAAGGTAACATCCGCTTCCGCACTGCCATGGCATTGTCGGATTTTATCCTTAATAATTATCCCCCCCTCCGAGGATTTGCCGCATCCTGGCTCCTTGACCAGGCAGCCGCCATTGCTCCCGACCATCAATTTGTCCTTCTCTACCGAGTACGCTGGTATATGAAGCAAAGACAACCCGATACCGCCATTCAAGAGCTCAAAGGGCTGCTTGCCCGCAATCCGGATTTTGTTCCTGCCCTTTCCCTTGCCGGGAGAACCTGTTTCTTGGCCAAACAAGGCGATAAGGCGGCCGCAATATTTTCTCACCTTCTCTCTATATATCCTGCTCATCCCCAGTGGCAGGACATGGAAGAGATGATCCGCATGTATCAGGGCCAGAACGGGGAAATGCCACCGAATGTTTCCCCCGACAAAGGAAATCATTGATGGTCTCGTAACAAGTCGAAATTCCTCGTTTTTCGTCATTCCGGCGCTCTGTTTAGTCCTCGCTTGATTCAGTTCAATACCCCCTTGGG
>CAZDYX010000365.1:0-4051 GCA_964509775.1 uncultured Desulfobulbia bacterium
TGACCCAAGAAGCATTGAATTGTGCCGAAACGATGATCAAGGCCCAGGAGTCTTACGGAGGTAATTTTTGAACAGAAAGGAAATAATGGCCATAATCGTCGATTATGATCTGGTGGAAAAATTGGGTGAAGGCCCCCAATCTATCGTTTATAAGGCCTTTCACAAAAAAAGACCTCATCGACCCTTAACGCTCAAGATTCTAAAAATCACCTCCCTGTCCGAAAATCAAAGAAGACACTTTCTGCAGAAAATCGAGCATCTTAAGGTCTTACATGATACCCAGCTTATCACGCCTTTATCCTTTGAGAAGAGGGGGAATATCCACTTTTTCACTCAGGACTATTTTGAAGGGATTACCCTCGATGAGTGGGCCAAGAAACAGACTAAAATTACTTTAAAGGATTTTTTCACTATAGTTTGCAAGCTGGCCGAGGTCCTGAATAAAGTCCATGAAGCAGGGATTATTCATGGCGGCATCAAGCCCCGGAATATATTAGTTGAGACGGAAATCGTCGATATCCGATTAATTGATTTCATAACCTTCCTTGATATTAAAGACGTGAGCCATTTCATTTATGACCGTGGTTTTGTGGAGGGGACTCTCGCCTATACATCTCCTGAACAGACCGGGCGCATTCACCACCGGGTCGGTTTTTCCGGTGATCTCTATTCCCTGGGGATTACCTTCTATGAACTATTGACCGGACGGCTTCCCTTTTTTTCCCTTGACCCCCTGGAATTGATCCATTCTCATCTGGCGGAAGAAGCGTTGTCCGTCCACGAATTGAATCCTGAGGTTCCCCTTGTTGTTAGTAAAATAATAGTCAAATTAATGCTCAAACAGCCCGAGAAACGTTATCAGAGCGCTTCCGGACTTCTGTCCGACCTCAGGCGCTGCCAAGATGAATATTCAGCCACCAATGCTATCAGCGAATTTTCCTTGGGGACTTATGATCGTACCCATCGAGTAGTCTTCATCTCAAAAATGGTGGGGCGCAGCAGAGAGGCGGAAATTATCCTTAAGAAATATGATAAAGCGGCCAAGGGTTTTTTCCGTTGCCTCTTCATCTCCGGACTGCCCGGCATCGGAAAGACCCGCTTGATTCAAGAGCTGCAGAAACCAATCGTAGAGCACCGGGGCTATTTTACCTCAGGGAAATTCGATGTTTATCAAAAGAATGTTCCATATAGCTCCCTTATCCAGGCCTTAAGAGGTCTGGTAAGGACCTTTTTAACGGAAAGCGATGAAAGGGTCGCTCTATGGCGGCGAAAGATTGTCCGGGCTATTGGAAACCATGGCCGGGTGATCACCGATGTACTCCCGGAGCTTACGATCCTGATCGGGACTCAACCCGGGGTTCCGTCGCTTCCTCCGGTAGAATCCAGAAACCGCTTCCATGATGTCTTTGGCCGCTTTTTGACCTGCCTGGCCAGCGATAAACACCCCCTGGTGCTTTTTATCGACGATCTTCAGTGGTGCGATGTGGACTCTTTTGATTTTCTGGCCAACATTTTTAGCAACTACAAGGAGCATCCATACCTTTTTCTGATCGGGGCCTATCGTCATAATGAGGTGGATTCAAGCCACCCCCTGGCAAAGCTAATAAAAAACATCAGGGAAAACAGGCAACCCTTACAAGAAATCAGGCTGGAAGCTCTTAAACCCGAGCACTGCTATGAGATGGTCTCCTATATCCTTGATTCGCCTCTTTCGCAAACCAAGATCTTGGCCGGTTTTATAACCAAACTCACTGAAGGAAATCCTTTGTTTGTAAGCGAGATGCTGTCCTATCTATATAATGAAGATCTGCTTCTTATAGATGGAAACAGACAATGGCAATGGGACATGGATAAGATCCGGCAGTCTGATATGCCGTCCACGGTGGTGGCGCTTTTTAGCTCCAAGGTTCAAAAGCTGCATCCGGATACTATTGACCTGCTCGAATACTGCGCCTGCACGGGAAACCGCTTCACACCGGATGAAATTGCCCTGATCAGAGCAATTTCATTATTGGATACGTTTGAGAGGTTAAAGTCGGCCTTGGGGCAGGGGCTGCTGCTAGAAAGCAAGGATCAATTGCAATTCGTTCACGACCGGGTACAGGAGGCGGTCCTCTCTGCCATAAAACCTGAAAAGCGGCGGCAGATACATTGGCAGATAGGAACCGATCTCCTTTCTTCTATTCCCGAAGGGGCGGATCTGGAAAAACAGGACAGCCTCTTTACCATCGCCTCCCATCTAAACCTGGGAAAGGAGAGAACCCCGGACAAAGAAACCGCCTACCGATTGTCGGAAATCAACTATCATGCCGGTAACAAGGCCCTGGATTCCCTGGCCACGGTAGCGGCCGATGAGTATTTTCAACAAGGAATTGCGCTGCTACCGGATGATTGCTGGGAGACACACTACGATAACACCTTTAAAATATACCAGAAACTGGCAAAGACGGAGTTGATGTGCGGAAGATATGAGAACTCGGAAAAATTGCTCGATCAATTAATGGATCTTGCCCAAACCGATCTGGACAAGGCAGAGGCCCTGGCCGAACAAACCACCTCGCTCTCATCCATCGGCAATTTTATAAAGGCCATTGAAATTGCTAACCGCGGCCTCGCCTTTTTCGGAAAGTCGATCCCGGATTCACCCGATCTGGCGGAGAAAAGACTTGAGCAAATAATGCACGAAATAAACTCTAAACATGCCGATGTCTGGGATACCATCCTCTCTATGCCGTTTACCAGGGAAAGGAAGAGTAAGATTGAACTGGCCTTCTATAGTGAACTTATTCCGGACCTGTACATGTCCGGTCTGGTGCCCCAACTGTATCTTTCGGCCGTGCAGTCTACCCAACACTGCTTAGAGGGCGGCATGGATGAATCGGCGATTTACTCTTTTTCGATCATGGGTCTTTATCTGGGGGAACAGGAAGAATTCGAACAGGCCTTCCGCTATGAAGACCTGGCCCGCAACCTGTCGGAAAAATATCCCAACACCCGTGGCGCCACCCGGGGAATGAACGGGGTTGTCTGGTGTAACATGCATTCGAGGAGTCATCCCGAAGAAGTGGTTAAATATTGTCTGAAATCGATCCAGTCCGGGAAGAACTGCGGTGACCTGTATAATGCCGGGCTTTCCTACGGTCCTTTGATGTGGAACCTAGAGGTGCAGGGGGCCGACTTGTTGGCCATTGACGAGTATGCCAGGGAATGTCTCCAGTTTTCTCAGAAATATCAGTTATCCTTTTCCGTTGGCTTAGCCGAGGCCATGCAGGCCGGGTGGATTGAGCCGATGAAGAAAAATTATACGCCCATCCCCATGGAGGAGAAGATAAAAAAATGGGAGCAAGACAATCATATCGCCTCAGCAGGAAGTTATTATGTGCTCATGGCCGTGACCTCTTATTACTTCGGAAATTATGAAAAGGCTCAAGAGTATTTACTTGAAGTCAGAAAATATCTGACCGGACTTACCGATAATGTACTCAAAAGGCAATGGTATGTATTTCAGGTGCTGAATGCCCTCCGGCTGTTTGAAAGGGGGCTCATTTACCAAAGCAAGGAAGAATTGCTGTCTCATATTCAACCAATCATCAAGAAGGTTGAGACCTGGGCCCAGTTGGGGCCTATGTTAAGGCCCTATCTGGCCTTTGCCTATGCTGAACTGGAAAGAGTTACCGGGGAGTACAAAAAGGCCCGAGGCCTCTACTTTGATGCCATAGCCACGGCCCATGCCCAGCGATATACCCTGCTGGAAGGCCACCTTAATGAATGCCGGGGAGAACTCCTCAAGGCATCCGGTGTGGAGACGGCCGGGGTCTACCTGCATGAGGCCGCCCGTCTGTATAAAAAATGCCATGCCGAGCGTAAAGAGGCCTTTCTCCTGGAGAAACATCCGGAGTATTTTATCGAGGAAGTCCCGGCCTACCTGCCAGTCGAGGCAGAACCCGCCGGTTATATCCTTCCCTGTCTGGATGTTGACTACCTGATGAAATCCTCTCTGGCCATTTCGGCGGAGTTCAACCCCGATGCCCTGCTGAATAAAATTATGAAT